>JBEGMG010000392.1:0-4471 GCA_041183165.1 Actinomycetota bacterium
CTCCTGGCGTATCCCTCCATGATCGACCGGGCCTTGCCCAGTGCGGAATCGGCGACCGCGTCATCGCCGAACATCTGCGCCTTCTCCGCGAGTTTGAGTGCGAGGGCGATGTCGCTGGGCGGCTGGATCTCGCTCATGCCAAAGCCCTGGCACACGCCAGCGGATCGAGTCACGCTGCGCCTGATGGCCGTGCCGCTTGCAGGAATTGTGGTCGCGCCTTCGGCAGGGACGTAGATGCCATCGACCAGATCACGCAGGTACTGCTGTGCCCCTTCGACGTCGCCCGAGTCCATGAGCGCTTGCACCTCGTCGATGCTGGCCTGATCCCACTCCTGGAGTGGCATGTCGCACACGGTGGTCACGCCCTTGCTCAAGAGCGCATCGGCAAGTACCTGCGCACGTGCCGTGCCCGCGGGCTTGGACTTCCTGGCCTTGCCGACGACGATCGGCACGCGGGCAGCACTTGCAAGGTCCAACGTGAAACCCGCACCGGCTACGCACGCGGACGCGGAGCGGGGTTCGCGCACGCTCGCGGATGCCTGAGCAACGCTCGCCGGCACGGTGGTGGCGATCACGGTGGCAGTGACGGCCATGGCTAGGGCACGCTTCATATCGCTTCCCTCGGTCGACCCCCCGACGGCCCGAGTGTCGACCTCCCCCTGGCCGGAGTCAAGACGAACTAGTCGATCCGATCCGAGTCGATGTCGTGGAGGCTCTTCACCAGCAGCACACCGATGGCCACGATCGTCATCAGCACCCACAGGCCGAGGAGCACGGGCATGACGCCGGTGCGCTCGGCGATGACCCCGGTCACCATCATGAAGACGGGCGGCAGGGCGTAGAAGAGTGCGGTCTGGATGCCGTAGACGCGGCCCTGGGCGTCGGGCTCCACTCGCCGCTGGACGACGGTGTTCATCAGCGGTTGCATCGGTCCCCACGCCAGCCCGATGGCGAAGCCTGCGGCGACCATCAGGGGGAGAGGTGGCAGCAGGGCGATGGGGAGATAGAAGACGATCGTGCCCACCAGTACGGCGCGCGCGATGGTCAGGCGCTTCATGCGCTTGGCCAGCCAGCCGTATCCGAAGGCTCCGATGATCGTGCCGGCTGACAGCGCGGCAAGCACGAACCCCAGGGACTGCGGCTGGTCGATGGCGATGAAGTGCGCCGGCAGCAGCACGGTCTCGGTCGGCAGGTAGATCGAACCCAGCACCGTGACGGCAATGATGAGCGCGCGCAGGGCATGGTCGTTCCAGATGATCTTGATGCCGAGGACGGCGTTCTGCCAGGCGTTGGGGTGCTCCTCGCCGGCTTCGTCGCGCGCAGCCTTGGCGTCCTGCCCCGCGTCGCCGACGTGCAGGAAGACGATGAGGATCGCCGAGATGATGAAGAGCACGAAGGGCACCCAGAACGCCGACACCGCACCGAGCGTGGCAATCAGTGACGCACCTACCAAGGGCCCGACGACCCAGCCGACACTGAAGACGCCCTCGTGTATGCCGTTAAGCCGGGTGACGGACATACCGCTGGCCTCGGCCACGTCGGGAATCAGCGCCTTGCGCGCGGTGTAGCCGGCCGGATCGAAGACAGCGCCGAGCATCGCCAGCGCGATGATCCACGGCAGTGTGAGCTCGGTGAAGAACGCGACGATGGGAATGGCCGCAACCGAGATGGCCGACAGCAGGTCCGAGATGATGCTGACGATCCTGCGGCCGAAGTGATCGACCGCCCACCCGGAGATGGGTGCCGCGAGGATGCCCGGCAGCGCCGAGATGGCGGCGACGAGCCCGGCCGCCGCGACGGATCCGGTGCGGTCGAGCACCAGCCAGGGCACGGCGATGGTGACGACGCCGTTGGACATCCCGGACAGCAGGTTGGGGACCTGGAGCAACCCGATGGGGCCCCAGCGGATTCCGGACCTCATACAGGCACGCGGCTGCTCACCTGCACGGGCAGGGAGCGCAGGCCATGGATCATCCGGCCCGGATTGGGGACCGGCTCACCCGCGATCCGCCACGCGGCGGGATCGGGGAAGCGGGCGAAGAGCGTGCGCCATGCCACCTCGGCCTCCATGCGGGCCAGGGCCGCACCGAGGCAGTGGTGGATGCCGAAGCCAAACGCCAGGTGCTTGCGGGCGTTGGGGCGGTGGATGTCGAAGCGATAGGGATCATCGAAGACCCTCGGGTCGCGATTGGCCCCGATGAGCATGACCACCATCGTCTCCCGCGTATCGAGCACCTCGCCGCCGGGCAGCTCGATGGGCGCCAGTGCGGTGCGGAAGGTGTACTGCACGGGCGTGACATAGCGCAGCGCCTCCTCGACCATGTCGGGGATGAGCTCCGGATCGGCGAGGACCTCGGCGAACTGCTCGGGATGGCGCAGGAGCACCTCGGTGCCGGCGCCGAGGAGGTTGACGGTCGTCTCGAATCCCGCGAGCAGCAGGAAGGACGCCGTGCCGACGATGTCGCGGTCATCCAGCCGGTCGCCGTCGACCTCGGCCTGGGCCATGGAACTGAGCAGGTCATCGGCCGGGTTCTTGCGGCGTTCGGCGAGCAGATCGGCGAGGTAGTTGGTGAGGCCCTCGGCAGCCGCCTCCATGCTCCGCGCGTGTGCCAGGCTCCGTGGGCGGTCGAGGCCCGATGCGAGGGTGTCGCCCCAGGCGCTGAACTGCTTGCGGTCCTCATAGGGAACGCCGATGACCTCGCAGATCACCGCCATGGGCAGCGGCGCGGCGAGGTCGTGGACCAGGTCGAAGGGGCGATCGGTGGGGAGGGCGTCGACGAGCTGCTGGGCGACGCGCTCGGTCGCCTCGCGCCAGCCCTGCATCACCCGGTGGGTGAACGCCGGCTGCACCAGGCGGCGGATGCGCGTGTGATCTGCGCCGTCCTTGGCGATGATCGCGTCGAGCAGCGGATCGATCCGGTCGGGCGGCAGCATCGGGCCGATGAGGATCGACTCGAAGAGATTGCGCGCCTCGGGCACGTCGGCGGAGGCCTCGGGGGAGCGCAGGACCGCTGAGCACACCTCGTAGTCGGAGGAGTAGACGAAGCCCGTGCGGCTGCGCACGACTGGTTCGACGCGCAGGCTGTCGGCGAACGCCGGGATGTCGTCGGTGGTCTCGAGCACTCCGACCGGGTCGCCCAGCCGGGAGAAGACCCGGGTGAGCGCCCAGAAGAGGCTGATGGACGCGCCTGTGTGGGCGTCGCGCCTCAGGTTGATCTGGGACATGTCCACCGAGCGGAGGCGATCGAGCATTCTTCGATACTAGGGGGTGGCCCCCTACGCCGGCAGGGTGCCGCGGACGACGCTGTCGGTGGAGTGCGTCGGGTCGCCGTCGTAGGGCTCGACGGAGATGTCGACGACGGGGTAGTCGGCCAGCGAGATGCCCGCGGGGAGCGGCAGCTTCGCCGTCTCGCCGGGCCCGAGGGTGCCGAGCGCGATCATCGACGAGGCGTCCGAGGCGAGCAGCCACACCTCGAAGTAGCCGTCTGTGCTGGGCAGGTCGCTCACATCGACCGTCAGCATCTCCGTGCCGTCGACCACCTCGACGCTCGCATTGCCCGTCGCGGAGTAGTCGGCGAGTGGCTCGAGGGGCACGGAGGCGACGATGGTGGACGGCGCCGGGCGAGACATGACGACGGCTCCCGTCACCCCGCCCACGACGAGCCCGATGGCGGCGGCGACGGCGAGCCACGGAGCGAATCCGCGCCGCGAGCGCATGGGTACGACGTTGGTGGGCTCGGCGATCTCCTCGGAGATGGCCGCCCACAAGTGAACGGGCGGAGCCATGAGGTCGTCGTCGTCGATGTCGCGGGCGACATCAGCCACGGCGCGCAGGGACTCCCACTCGCGGCGGCACTCGTCGCAGGTGACGAGATGAACTGCCTCCTCCGCGCTCGGCTCCTCGCCGATCGCGATGAGCGACAGCGTCTGCGGATCACAGTGCGCCACGGTCCACCTCCCATCGGTCGCGCAGCCGCTCGAGCGAGCGCCTGATGTGGCTCTTGACGGTCCCGAGAGGGAGCTGCACCCTCTCGGCGATCTCCGCGTGCGTCAACTGGTCGAAGAACGCCAGACGCAGGATCGTCGCGGGAGGCTCACCGAGGCGGGCCAGCTCATCGGCCACGAGGATACGGTCCACCGCCTCGTCGACGGGAGCGTGTCCCGTGTCCGCGGGGGGTGTGTCGGTCGGGTCGGCCTGCCGCGTGCGGCGTTCCAGATGGTCGGCGACACGTCGCCGCGTGATCGTGACGAGCCAGCCGGGCAGGCTGCCGCGAGCCGGGTCGAAGGTCGCGCGGCTGCGCCACGCGGACACGAAGACCTCCTGCGTGACGTCGGCTGCCTCGTCGGGGTCCCTGGGACTCGGCGCGCTGTGGAGTAGACGAGCGGTGACCAGCGGTCGTAGACCGCGGCGAACGTCGGCTCCCCGCCGGTGGCGAACGCGGCGGCAAGTCGCGCGTCGGCGGCGTCCGCA
>JBEGMG010000393.1:0-3805 GCA_041183165.1 Actinomycetota bacterium
TTGCCCGGTTGGTACGGCGCATCGGTGGCCTTGGCAATGAGTCCGTCGAGTCCGCCGCCTTCGAACTCGTGGAACCACCGCACGGCTTCGGCGTGCTCTGACGTCATCGGGGTCAGCCGGACGTCGGGCCAATCCCACGCCAACCCCTCGAGGGTCGCTCGCCGGTCGGCGTAGCTCTCATCGATGAGGGAGTGATCGCCGAGGGCGAGGATGTCGAAGGCGATGAAGATCGACGGGGTCTCCTCCGCGAGGCGAAGGATGGAGGCGGACTCGCTGCGTGGGCGGAGCCGGGTGCCGAGGGCGGGGAAATCGAGTACGCCGTTGCGCAGGATGACCACCTCGCCGTCGAGGACGATCCTGTCGGGCAGGGCTCGGCAAAGCGCGAAGACGACCTCGGGGAATGCATAGGCAAGGTCCTCGCCCCCTCGTCCCTGAAGGCACACGCGGTCGCCGGATCGGAAGGCGATCGCGCGGAATCCGTCCCACTTCGGCTCGTAGGCCAGCCCAGGGTCACTGGGCACGGAATCGCCCGCGAGTGTCGCGAGCATGGGTGCGACCGGCGGCTGGACCGGCAGGTCCCATGCTGCCTCGACGGTGGACATGCGGTGATGGTGGCACGAGCCGCACATCAGTGAGGACCCGCGTAGCATCCCGAGCGTGCCCGGACGCCTCGTCGATAGAGATCCCCAGGTGTCACCGGAGCGACTCCTCACCGATCTCGTGCCACCGCCGCATTTCGCGTCGGTGCGCTTCGCGACGTATGCGCCCGACTCGGGACAGCCCAGCCAGGCTGCTGCCGTGGCCGCGCTGGAGGCCTTCGCCGGCCGCCTCGACCAACGACCGTCGCGGCGCTGGTTGCGCAAGGCTGCTCCGCCCGAGGAGCGCGCCGGGGTGTATCTCGACGGCGGATTCGGCGTCGGCAAGACCCACCTGCTCGCCTCGCTCTGGCATGTAGCCCCGGAACCGCGTGCCTACGGGACCTTCGTGGAGTACACCAACCTCGTGGGGGCCCTGGGGTTCGCGGAGGCCGCCGCGCGCCTGGCGACATACCGACTGGTCTGCATCGACGAGTTCGAATTGGATGACCCCGGCGACACGGTGCTCATGTCGACGCTGCTCGGCAGGCTCGTGGAATCAGGGGTGCGACTCGCCGCGACGTCGAACACCCTGCCCGAGCGTCTCGGGGAGGAGCGTTTCGCCGCCGAGGATTTCCTCCGCGAGATCCAGGGGCTCTCTGCTCACTTCGAGGTCGTGCGCATCGACGGCGACGACTACCGCCACCGAGGGGCACCGGTCGCTCCGGAGCCGCTGACAGACGAGGAGGTCCGCGCGCGCGCCGAGACGCGCGCGGGATCGACGCTCGACGACTGGCGCGACCTGCAGCGGCACCTCGCGCGCGTGCACCCGTCGAGATACGCCGCTCTCATCGACGGGGCACAGGAGGTGCACCTCACTGGAGTGCGCACGCTGACAGACCAGGTCGAGGCGCTGCGGACCGTGGTGCTCATCGACAGGCTCTACGACCGAGACATTCCCGTGCGTTCCTCCGGGGTCCCCTTGGACCGGATCTTCTCCGAGGAGATGCTTCGCGGCGGCTACCGCAAGAAGTACCGGCGCGCCCTGTCGCGCGTCGTGGCGCTCGCCCGGATGGGCGACACGCCCGCAGATGGGGGAACCGGACTGCCGGACGTGCCATAGTCCCGATATGGAAATGACGGGGTTCTTCAGCGTCCTAGGCGTAGGCATCGTGATCGGCATCATCGCCCGCATTCTCGTGCCCAGCATGCAGCCGATCGGCTGCCTCATGACCATCATCTGCGGCATCGTCGGAGCAGCGATTGGCACCTGGATCGGAGTGCAGTTCTTCGGTCAGGTCTGGGGCTTCAGCTGGCTCACGCTGATCCTGCAGATCCTGGTCGCGACCATTCTCGTGGCGATTGTCGCTGCGCTCTTCCGCAAAAGCTCTGCCTAGCCATGAGTGGGTGGTCCGATAGTCGTGCCCTCACACGGCAGTCCTGGGCGGTACTGAAGGAAAACCGCTACCTGCTCACGTATCCGATTCTCGGTGTCGTGGCCTGCATCGTGCCTCTCTGCGTCGTTGTCCCGGGATTCCTCTTCATCGCCGCCAACCGCAACTGGATCGGCTGGGCGCTGGTCATCCTTGGCCTCTACCTGGTGATGCTGGTGACCGCCATCTTCCAGGCGGGACTCACGGTGAGCGCGGCAGCTGAACTCGAGGGGGGTCACTCGTCTCTCGGTCACGGCCTCGGCACCGCCTTCGGGCGCTTGGGCCGACTGGCGCGTTGGGCCTTCGTGGGCACGGTGGTCAACGTGCTCATTGGGCTACTGCGTGGCAACAATTCAGGCGGCCTCGTCTCGGTGATCTTCCGCAACGTGCTGGCCGCTGCCGCCGATGTGATGTGGCAGCTCATCACCTTCTTCGTGATGCCGGCGATGATGCTCGACGATCTGGGCATGATCGATGCCATCAAGAAGTCCGCGGCAACCTTCAAGCAGCGCTGGGGCACGCAGCTTTCTGGCGGGGTGCGCATCGGCGGCCTGATCGGGCTGGTGGCGATCCTTCCTGCCGCCATCGCCATCGTGGGAGGCGCCTTCCTTGCGACGTCAGGAGCGTGGGCCGTGGGCGTGCCGATCGCTGTCATCGGCTTCATCGTCCTGGTCATTGCCAGCCTGGTTCTCAGCGCGATGCGCGGTGTCTTCTCCGTGGTGCTCTACCGCTATGCCACGCAAGGGATTGTCGAGGGTGGCTTCACCGAGCAGCAGCTCGCCGGCGCGGTGAAGGTGAAGGCCTGACCTAGCCCTAAGGCAGATGCAGCCCGGAGGCGGCGACCGCCGCGCTGAGCGCGCTCGCCAGCCCCGCGACGTCGCTGGCGCGTGCCAGGTCGTCGTTGCCCAGCAGGAGGGTGATCGTGCCGTCATCGCACAGGGCGACCACGCAGGCCTCCCGACCCTCGGTGGCCGCCTCCAGCGCTGGCGTCCGCTCGTTGCGGTGGACGACCTCGAAGGGGACCGGCAGGGTGCTCACGTAGGCGTCCCACTCACGCCGCCGGCGGACAGGGGAGTGGGTGATGTCGCAGAGGGTGCAGTGGCGTCCGGCTAGCTTCCCGGCGAGGTAGGCGATCTCGCCGCGCAGGCCGCCGTCTGCGTCGTACACGCCGAAGAGACGAATCACCGTGGCCATGGGGTGACGCTAACGGGGATCGGCCCCGTCGGCAGCCCGGACGACGCCGCGAGACCACGCGCGCATCGTGTCGCATAGGGCACGCTAAGGCCGTGCGCACCGTCCTCATCACGTGGCGCCCGCTCATGGCCCGGATCCTCATCGACTGGGTCGCCTCCCGCGGCGACGAACTCGTCCTGCTGGAGACCACGCGCGGACGGCCGAGTTTCCATCACGACGGATGGAAGGACGTGCTGGACCTCGTGCCCTTCGACGTGCCGGTGATCGTGGCGCGCAAGCCCGGACAGGCTGCGCCGCTCATCGAGTCCCTTGAGCCTGACCTCGTCGTCTCCTATTCGTTTCCGCACCTCATCGACGCGCGCACCGTGGCGTCGGCCAAGGTGGCGGCGCTCAACGTCCATCCAGGAAGGCTCCCGCAGTATCGAGGGGTGAATCCGATGTGGGCGATCTACCGGGGCGAGCCGGAGATCGACGTGAGCGTGCATCGGATTGCCTCCGAATTCGACACGGGCGAAGTTCTCGCGGTGTCGACCTCCGCACTGGATGCCACACCTACCCCGGAGCACGTGCGGGACCTGTGGACCACGACCACGGGTCCGACAC
>JBEGMG010000394.1:0-5471 GCA_041183165.1 Actinomycetota bacterium
GGCGCATGGAGTCAAGGTGTTGCCGTAGCCAGCGACGCGCAGACCACCCGCCATCTGCTGGTAGACGTTGGAGCCCAGCCTCTGGAAAGTCATCGAGGCGCCGTTCCAGCCGCGCAGGACCACGAGCGCGGGGGCATTTGCGGGGACGACGGCGTCGCACTCTGCGGGCTGGTCGGGCTCGACCCTCACGGCCGCCCGCGCCTGGCTCGAGTAGGTCGTCAGGGACATCCAGGTGGATGCGCCGATGGGCTCGACTCGCCAGCCCGTCGGGACCCCCGGCTTCGCCGTCGTGCGGGGTGTCCATGCAAGCGCGACTCCGACGGGACCACCGGGAGCGGGCAGCATCGGCGACTGCCACTGCCACTGAGGATCGCCCGTCGGTATGGACACACTCACCCCACCCGCTTGGGCTACGGGGCCGTTTCGCACACCGGAGGCGCTGACGGAGAAGGTACCGAGCAACTTCCAGGTCTCACTGGGGTCTCGGCCGAGCAGGGCGTAGTTGCGCCCCATGCGTAGCGTCTCAGTAATGCGACCCCAACCGTTGGCGAGGCGCCCCTGCCACATGAACCCCGTCCCGAGGGTGATGTCTGCCCCCGCCGACAGGTCGTAGAGCCGCACGTCGACGGATGGCAGCTCCTTGACAGCATCCACGCTGACGAAGGGACTCGCAGGGTTGGCCACTTGACCGTCGGGAACAACCGCTACAGAGGGGGGCAGTTGCGCCTGCGCCGGACCGGTCGCCTGAGCGACCGGGATCGCACCCACCGTCTCGACCCCGGGGAGGGCGTCGAGTGACACGGCCGCAGGAGGCTGCGCCCCAGGTGTGGCTGCGCTGGGCGCGGCCGCCTGCGCCTGCGGTGGCGCGCCCCCAGCGAGGAGGGACCCAGCCGTCGCGAGCGCAAGGGCACACGCGGCCGGGGTCAGCAGTCTCATCATCGTGCAGGGTCCGCCTCGTCACCTTGTGGAAGGTCGTGCCTACTCGAGATTGCTGATTGTCCCCGACAGGTTGATGTCCCACCGAGCGTTCGCACCGACATAAGCGCCACCCGCGCTGCCCCAGTCGAAGCGGGTCTGCTGGATGCGTAGGTCCGAGGTGCTCCAGCCACCCTGCACGGCCTCAGACGTGAAGCCGGCCGTGGAGATGGGATTGCCCCTGTCGTCGAGCCTGGGTTGACGGCGCTCGTTCTGCTGGATGTTGTCGCTCACCTGGAAGATGGTGGGCACCAGGTTGAACAAGCAGGGCTGCTGGCTAGTCCACGGCCCTGTTCCTCCGGACGTCGACGTGCAGGATTCGCCCTGGTAGTTGAAGTTGTTGAGGGTGAACCTGAATGTCAAGTCGACCGAAGGTCGCAACAACTCCTCACCGCGCTCATCGACGGGCCACGACCACGTGCCATCAGTGGTCGCCGTCAGCCGGAAGGTCATCCGCTGCTCGGGACGATTGACGTTGCCCCAGGTCCCGATGGTGTAGCCCTGAGCCCGGCCTGGCGTGCCTCCCGGGATTGTGAAGGGCGAAACTTTGTTCCCTGTGGGCACCTCGTTGTCCTTGAGCCCCGCGGATCCGACCGGCCACGTGCCGGTCGTGTCTGCCCTTGTGATCACCCACGACAGTCGCCGCGTCTGCGGATCTCCAGGCAGTCGGTACTCCGCCGGGATGCTGATCTGCGCCGTCGACTGGAGGTTGGCGCGCAGTGCCACGGCGTAGACGTGCGTGATCTGACGCCAGGTGCGTGCCCATGGACCGGGATACATCTCGTTCCAGCAGCCCGCGGCACCGCCGGTGCCGGAGGCCTCGCAGGTGTTGCTGGTGCGCACGTCGCTGGGGAGGTTGCCGTAGTAGGTCTGACTCAAGCGGGACTTCACCGTCATGTTCCTGAATGTCGGATCCTGGCATTCGGGCGCGCTGCCAGCCGCCCGAAGGGGGCGGTCCGAGTCGTTGTCGCCGAAGAATCCGGATCCCTGATTCACCTTCTGCCAATAGACGGATTCGGGCTTCTTGGGATCGACCGCCCCGCGACAGGTCCACGAGTGGTAGCCGGCGACGCCCTCGCGGCTGTAGTTCTTGGGGAACGCCCACCAATTGCCGCGCCCACGCCACTCAGCATTGCGACCGTAGAGTTTGCCGTCGTAGTCGTAGGTGGTTTGGAAGGCCTTGTCACCATCGCCCGGCCCGATCACGAATGGGATGTTGGTGTGGCAGCCGATCGTGTGGCGGGTGTAGCCCGAATTCCACCAGTGATCGGTCCACCACGCCGATCCGGAGTTGTACTCCTTGTGGTCACGGGTGTTGCCACCGTCCATACGGGGGGTCTTCTGACCGAGCCACACCGGCACAGTGGTGCTTGTCACCGTCGCCGGAGTCACGGCGCCACTGGCAGACACGCGACCCGGGGTAGTGCGGTCGACCCGCAACGTCTGGGGGATCTCGTTGACGACGCGCATGAACTGGATTGGGGTACGGCCCACGACCGCCGAGTCGTAGACGTTGTCGCATCCGGTCTGGGGGTCATCCGCAGCGGCGGCAGCCGGTGCCGTCATCACGGCCCCGACGGTGAGAAGGCCAGCCACCAGGCCCGCACAAGCGATGGGCGATGTCCATGACCTCACGGTCGATCGCATAGGAGATCCCTTCCTCGTCCGACGAAGCTCGGTGAGAACCTAGCCAGTGTCCGAATACGGAAGCAAGGCGAATCCCGGATTGGCCTGCTTCCCCGTGGACCGACTACTTCCTCAGGGCCGTCCGTAGGCCCGCGACGACCCAGTCGGCGTACTGCCGCTGGCCAGCCAAGGAGGACATCCGGGCCGCGTCGGCGGAATTCCGCATATTGCCCGACTCGAGCAGGATGACCGGGACGTCGGAGAAGTTGAGGGTGGAGATGCTCGGGGTCACGAGCATCTGGCCGGAGATGTACGTCGAGCGCGGCGCCCCGGCAGCCGCCATGCCTGAGACGAAGCGCTTGCCCAGGCGGGCCGACTTGGTGGCGATGTCATCGGTCCATCCCTTGATGACGGAGGGCACCATCACGTAGAAGCCGTATGCCGACGCGCTCGTGCCGTCGGCGTGGATGGAGAGCATGAGATCGGCTCCCACCTTGGCGCCGAATTGACCACGCTCGTTGACGCAGGGACCCCACTTGCGCATGGAGTTGGAGTGGCGGGTCATCCGCACGTCAGCGCCCAGAGCCTCGAGCCTGTCCTTCACCAGTAGGGCGACATTCCAGTTGAACGTCGCCTCGGGGAAGCCGGCATTGGTCGCGGTCCCGGACGTATTGCAGATCTTGGTCTCGTAACCATTGAAATGGGTCTGCGCGAGCTCATCGAAGAACCGGGGGTTGGAGTTGCCGAGTTGGTGACCAGGATCCAGCGCGATGACCGTGCCCGCGAGCGGCTGATCCGCCGCGGGGGCGCCGTTCGCTGGTGCGGCGGCGAAGGCGAGTGCAGCGAGCGCCGTGCCGGCCAGGGCTGCGAGGAGCTTCACCGCAGGAGCATAAGCATGCGGTGGTTGCCGAGGGTATTCGGCTTCACGCGCTCGAGGTCGAGGAACTCCGCGACGCCCTCGTCGTAGCTCTGGAGGAGCTGCTCGAAGACCGCGTGATCGACGGGGCTCCCTTCGATTTCGTCGAAACCCCTGCTGCGGAAGAAGCCGATCTCGAAGGTAAGGCAGAAGAGCCGCGCCAGACCGAGCTCCCCGGCCCGTGCGATGAGCCCATCGAGGATGCGTCCGCCGATGCCCTGCCGCGCATACTCGGGATCGACAGCGAGGGTGCGGATCTCGCCGAGGTCCTCCCACATCACATGGAGTGCCCCGCACCCGACGACCGCGCCGTCGACCTCCGCGACGAGGAACTCCTGGACGTCCTCGTAGAGCGTGACGGGCGCCTTGGCCAGAAGGCGGCCGTCCTCGGTGTAGAGGCCCACGAGCCTGCGCACGGCGGCCACGTCCGCGGTGCGCGCGGGGCGGATCACTGCATCGAGGGTCACGGTCGACTCACCGCTCGGGCTTCACGAGCGGGAAGAGGATGGTGTCGCGGATACCGAGACCCGTGAGGGTCATGAGGAGTCGGTCTATGCCGACACCGACGCCGCCGGCGGGGGGCATACCGATCTCGAGCGCCCGGAGGAAGTCCTCGTCGACCGGCATGGCCTCGTCGTCGCCGCGGTCCGCGAGCGCGGACTGGGCGACAAGCCGCTCCCGCTGGATGACGGGATCGGCGAGCTCGGAGTAGCCCGTGCCCTGCTCGTATCCGTCGATGTAGAGATCCCACTTCTCCACCACACCGGGGCGATCGGGGTGCGCACGCGTGAGCGGAGAGGTGTCCTCGGGATAGTCCATGACGAAGGTGGGTCGGTCCAGCGTGGGGATGACGTAATGGTCGAGGAGCTCCTCGACATACTTGCCGGCCACCCAGTGGGCTTGGGGCTCGATCCCCACCGCACGGCACAGGCCCGCGAGCTCCTCCACGGATGTCGCGGGCGTGATTTCGCGCCCCACCGCCGCCGAGACCGATCCGTAGAAGTCGATCTCCGGCCACTCGCCGGAGAGATCGTGCACGCTGCCGTCGGCATGGACGACCTCGAGCGTTCCGGCTGCCGCGAGCGCAGCCTCCTGGATGATCTCCCGCGTGATGCGCGCGACATCCCGATAGTCGGCGTACGCCGCGTAGAACTCCAGGGCGACGTACTCGGGCGAATGCGTGGAGTCGACACCCTCATTGCGGAAGTTGCGATTGATCTCGAAGACCCGCTCGAGGCCACCGACCAGTGCGCGCTTCAAGAAGAGCTCGGGTGCAATGCGCAGGTAGAGCTCCAGGTCGAGTGCGTGCGAGCGCGTGACGAAAGGTCGCGCAGCGGCACCACCCTGCTGCGCCTGCAGAATCGGCGTCTCGATCTCGAGGAAGCCACGCTCGGCGAGGCTGCGACGCACACTCGCCTCAGCGATCACGCGCATGCGCGCCATCTCGCGTGCTTCCGGGCGCACGATCAGGTCGACGTAGCGCTGACGGACGCGGTTCTCCTCCGAGAGCGCCTTATGCGCAACCGGCAGCGGGCGCAGGGCCTTGGTGGCCATCTGCCACTCATCGGCCATGACCGAGAGCTCGCCGCGCTTGGAGGTGATGACCTCACCGGAGACGAAGACATGGTCACCGATGTCGACGAGTTGCTTCCACTCCTCCAGCGCGGTCTCACCCACGGATGCGAGGGAGAGCATCGCCTGCAGCTCGGTGCCATCGCCTGCCCGCAGGGTCGCGAAGCAGAGCTTGCCTGTGTTGCGCTGGAAGATCACTCGGCCGGCGACGCCCACGCGATCCCCGGTGGTCACATCGACGTCGAGGTCGGGGTACGTCGCGCGCACCTGAGCGATCGTGTGCGTGACGGGGAGGCGGACGGCGTAGGGCTCACGACCACTGGCGAGCAGGCGATCACGCTTGTCGCGGCGCACGCGCATCTGCTCCGGCAGATCCTCCGCC
>JBEGMG010000395.1:0-3103 GCA_041183165.1 Actinomycetota bacterium
AGTCCTCATCCCTTCGTCAGCAGAGGGCAAGGAGATCGCAGGTCGCCTCGCCATCAAGACCGGATCCGGTGTCATCACCGACGCGGTCGGCGTCGCCGCTGATCTCACGGCAACCCAGAGCGTCTTCGGCGGCTCGACCGTGGTGAAGTCCAAGGTCTCCACCGGCACTCCGATCATCACCGTGCGCCCCAACTCCGTCGCCCCCGAGGCTGCCTCGGCGTCGGCCATGCGCGTCGACGTGAGTGCCGACGTCTCAGCCGCAGCGAAGTCAGCGCGTGTCACCGGGCGCACCGTGGCACGCAAGGGCGGTCGCCCCGAGTTGAGCGAGGCAGCGATCGTCGTCTCGGGTGGACGTGGCGTCGGCGGAGCCGAGGGATTCGGCGTTGTCGAGGCACTCGCAGACACCCTGGGTGCAGCCGTGGGCGCATCTCGCGCCGCGACCGACGCGGGCTGGTACCCCCACCAGTTCCAGGTCGGCCAGACCGGCAAGACCGTGTCCCCGCAGCTCTACATCGCCAACGGCATCAGCGGAGCGATCCAGCATCGTGCCGGCATGCAGACGTCCAAGACCATCGTCGTGGTCAACAAGGACCCCGAGGCCCCGATTTTCGAGCTTGCCGATTTCGGCGTCGTGGGTGACCTCTTCGCGGTCGTCCCTCAGTTGACTGACGAGATCGCCAAGCGCAAGGGCTGACCCGGATAGGGAGGTAGTCTCGCGCCGTGCAGTCCGACCGCGCCTATCTCGATCACGCGGCGACCACGGCCCTCCTCCCGGAAGCGGCCGAGGCGTGGCGCGATGCGGCATCGCGCGTGGGCAATCCCTCGTCACTGCATGCGGCCGGCCGCTCAGCCCGGCGGCTGGTCGAGGAAGCACGGGAGTCCATTGCCGACGACCTGCACGTGCGTCCCAGTGAGGTGATCTTCACCTCGGGGGGCACCGAGGCCGACAACCTTGCGGTCAAGGGCTTGGCCTGGGCGGACCCGGAGCGTCCGCGCATCCTCTGCTCCGCCATCGAGCACCACGCGGTCTTGGACCCCGTCGTATGGCTGGGGGAGCAGGGACGCGAGATCGACTGGCTGGGCGTGGACGCGCTGGGCCGTGTCGATCCCTTACTCGTGCGCGATCGCCTCGGCGCTGATGTCGCGCTGTGCACGGTCATGTGGGCCAACAACGAGGTCGGCACCGTGCAGCCCATCGCGGAGATCGCCGCCGCGTGCGCAGAGGCGGGCGTGCCCTTCCACACCGACGCCGTGCAGGCGCTGGGTCAGCTTCCCATCGACGGATCACTCCCCGGGCTCACCTCGATGGCCCTGAGCGGTCACAAGGTCGGTGCACCCGTCGGCACAGGAGCACTCATCCTGCGCCGTGATGCTCGCGTCGTCCCCGTCGTACACGGCGGTGGTCAGGAGCGCGAGGTGCGCTCCGGCACGCTGGATGCCGCGGGCGTAGCGGCCTTCGGGGTTGCGGTGCACCATGCCGTCGAGGCGCAGGCCGCCCACGCGGCACGACTGGTCGCTCTGCGCCAGGACCTCATCGACGGCATCATGCGCCTGGCCCCGGATGCCATCGTCAACGGCGATCCGGTCGATCGCCTGCCCGCCAACGTCCACGTGTCCTTCCCCGGATGCGAGGGCGACACCCTCCTCATGCTCCTCGACGCCGCCGGGGTGGAGTGCTCCACCGGGTCCGCCTGCACCGCGGGGGTGCCTGAGCCCTCGCATGTGCTGGAGGCGATGGGTGTCGACCCGAGCCTCGCGCGCGGCTCCCTGCGCTTCTCCCTTGGCTGCACCAGCACATCGGACGACGTGGATCGCGTCATCGAGGTGCTTCCGGCCGCCCTCGAGCGCGCCTCGCGCGCCGCGACCCCGCGCCTGCGGCGTACCCGCTGACATGCGCGTGATCGCTGCGCTCTCGGGTGGCGTCGACTCCGCTGTCGCGGCGGCCCGCGCCGTCGATGCGGGCCATGAGGTCGTGGGCGTGCACCTCGCGCTGAGCCGCGCCGAGTCCACGACCGGACGATCCAAGGGGTGCTGCTCCATCGCCGATGCCCAGGATGCGCGGCGCATCGCCGACATGCTCGACATCCCCTACTACGTCTGGGACCTCTCCGAGACCTTCGCCCGCGACGTGATCGATGACTTCGTCGAGGCCTATCGCGACGGACTCACTCCCAATCCGTGCCTGCGGTGCAATGAGACGATCAAGTTCGCCGCCGTACTCGACCGAGCCCTCGCGCTGGACTTCGATGCGGTGTGCACCGGGCACTATGCGCGCATCATCGACGGGCCGGCGGGTCCGGAGCTCCATCGTGCTGTCGACATGACCAAGGACCAGTCGTATGTGCTCTCGGTACTCACGCCCGACCAGATCGCTGCCACCCTCCTCCCGCTCGGCGAGAGCCTGAAGTCCCAGGTGCGCGGCGAGGCTGCAGAGCGCGGACTGCGGGTCGCCGATAAGCCCGACAGCCACGACATCTGCTTCATCCCCGATGGCGACACGAGCGAGTGGCTTCGGGGACAGCTCGGCGATGCTCCCGGTGAGATCGTCGATGCCACGACGGGCGAGGTCCTTGGAGAGCACACAGGCGCCTACGCCTTCACCATCGGTCAGCGCCGCGGCCTCGACCTGCGGGAGCCCGCACCCTCCGGTAGTCGTCGCTACGTGGTCGACATCGATCCCGTCGAGCGGCGCGTGTTCGTGGGAGAGGAGCAACTGCTCGCCGCGACCACGATCGAGGCGCGCGATCCCCTGTGGTGCGGCCCACCACCACGAGAGGGTGCGAGCGTGAGCGTGCAGATCCGCGCGCACGGTGAGGCGATCCATGCCACGGTCGAGGCCGACGGCGACCGTGTGGTCGCACACCTCGACGAGCCTGCGCGCGGTGTTGCGCCCGGCCAGGCGATGGCGATGTACGACGGCACGCGCGTCATCGGCTCAGCCACCATCGTGCGCCCGATGATGTCGGCGCCGGGTCCGCGCGCAGGCAGCTCGGGCACGTGCGGGAGGTCCGGGAGCTCACCCGCGATCGTGAGCGACCACTCGTGCGAGTCGGTGCCCGGCAGGCTGCCGATTCCCGAGGCCGCCGCGGGAGCGATGTCTATG
>JBEGMG010000396.1:0-3343 GCA_041183165.1 Actinomycetota bacterium
AGGATGCCGTCCAAGAGCGCATCGCGATTGGGGTGCTCGTTGATGCCGTCGATCACCACGACCAGGCCGTTCAGGCACTCGTGCCGCGAGAGCGCCTCGATGCTCGTGCCTCGGATGCGGAGGGCACCGCACACCAGCCCGTCGATGGTGGTGGCCTCCGGATGGCGAGCGGCGAGCACGAAGAGGACCCGTCGCCCCTCGGTGGTGCGCCAACCGTCCACGAGGCTTGCGAGGATCGCCGACTTGCCGCAGCCGGGATCGCCCCGGACGCCGAGCAGCGGCGTGGCGGCATGGATCCACTCGACGACCCGCTCCTCGCAGGACTGCCGACGGACATGCAGGCTTCGGTTGAACTTCTGTTCACGTTGAAGGTTGGTGAACGACCCGTCCGTCACCATGTCGATGCGTTCGATGATGCCGGCTGCATCGAGGCGCTCAAAGCCCACCAGCGGGAATCGCTTCCCCCGGAGCATGTGGTGGAGCCGGTCAACGGGCACCGTCGAGTTCTTGAGGTGCTTCTTGAGGCGACCCGTGCCGGGATCCACCACGATGCCGTGGTACCAGGCGCTCTGGGTCGAGCCGGACTCCTGAAGGTGGTTGAACAAGACCAAGTCGCGGCCACCGTCGGAGTTCGGTCCGCCCAGCCGGCCGACGGTTTCGACGAGCGGCAGGAGTTCGAGCACGCGGGATGGGATCGTGGAGGCCGGCTCGACATGGCGGAGGAACACGCGGATCGCTCCCCCGACCGCCTCGAGCCGCCGAGGCGCTTCGCCACGGCAGAGCCACTGGCCGTTCCCATCGACGACGATCAACTCGTACCTCGAGAGCCATGCGAGTTCACGGACGGCCTTGACAAGTTCATGGCGGAGCGCCTCGACGCACGCCTCATCGTCTGCGGTGATCCGGTGGTGGGACGCCTCGTTACGCGCCCAGAAAAGGAACTCGAACCGCCCGAACCGCCGTTCCACCTCCCGCTGCCCGAACTCATCACTCACCCCCTGACGCCAGACGACGGCACCTTGGCGCTCCGTGCGCCTCCTCGAGTCGGGAAGTTCCCGCAGGAATGGCTCCCGGCCATGCTGATGCGCGGAGGCCAGCGTCCGTTGCACCAGCTCGCCCCATGCGCCGTCGCTGTTTCGTTGCACCATGCCCTGCCAGAACTGAAGCAGCCCATCATCTTCCCACTCCTGGTCAGCGAGGAACTGCGAGATCAGCGCGAGGGCAGGGAATCTCGAAATCTGGTCGGTCGCGTCCTTGAAACCTTCGAGGCAGTCCGCTCCGCTGGTCGCCCGCAGGAGCCGACGGAGGGGCAACGCCATGACGGTTGGAATCGCCTGGATCAGGTCTTCGAGTTGCTGATCGGTCTCGAACTCGCGCATGCAGGACTCCCCGAGGCCCGGAAGCATACCCCCATCCGTGCACGCGACATCACTCCGGACGCGAACGGGTTCGCTTTCGGAACATCAGGCGGGCAAGCACGAAGGAAGCAAAGAGCCCGACTCCAGCGGACACGACCCACCAGACCCAACGGGGTGGGCGATACGGCCACCCCGAATCGATCCAGGCCTGTTCGCCGGCACCGTACGCCTGAACGAGCTCCAAGGGGATCTGGAGCAGGGAAATCACCGAGATGAAGGCCAGGAGCACGGTCAGGCGCCGGTTCGATTCCTGACGCGACTCCTCTTCAACGATCCGTTGGCGCTCGTCGCTGAAACGCAGGTACTCAGCGAGGTTTTCACGCATGGTCTTCCCGCCGAGTGCCCCGTCGAGGGTCTCGACCAATGCGCGCGCAGCCGGGTCACCGATCCTCCAGGGATTCCAGTTCCGCAGGGTCTCGTAGAACATGACGAGTTGCGACATTGCACCGGTACCCTCGCTCGCCTTGATGTCATCGAGGCGATGCCGATACGCAAGGGCGTCGCACACTGCCGAAGTCCAGAGGCCGGTGTCGCGCGGAACATCACCGACGTCCAGGAGCACCACACCCCGCGGGGTGAGCCAGCATTCGCAGCGGTCGGTGAGCGTGAAGCGCTGCACCCCGCCGCCGAGGAGATGGTCCGCCAACGAGATCACGTCCCGCTCGCAGGGCTCATCCGGCTGCTGCCGCCGCCACACGACGCAGACCAGGAACTCCGAGTCATCGGCGCCAGCAGGAAAAGCTCCCTGCGCCGCTCGAGACACGGTCCATGCGTGAGAACCGGGGCGCTGGCCGTAGGCGAACATCGTCCCGTCGGCGCCTTCGTGGAGCACGCAGCCGGCGAATGCACTCTGCGTGCAAGGAACGCCCGGCGACCCGTGGGAATGCTCCCGCCGGATCGTGAACGCCTCCGTGCGGAATCCGGGTCGATGGTCGTGGGCCGCCGTCAGCCAGGGGGTCGAGGCAAGGATCTCAAGCAGTCGCTCAGGTGGGATGATCGAGCCGAACGTCGCCGGGCTCGCCAGGAATGCGTAGCCGTGATCCCGCCCGTCGTACCAAGGATCCTCGATGCCCGGGAAGTCCGGATAGCGAGCCGGGCCGCGCCGACGGTCCACGCTGCCGCGTTGTGACTGTTCCTCGAACTCGAGCATTCGCGCAAGTGCAGGCATCCGCTCGATGATCGACTCGGATTCTGCACGCGCCACGTTGGCCTCGAAGTGGATGTTCCACGAGGTGTCGCGCCGGCCCTTGCCCGGATGGATGGTCAGCGTCGCGCATGCGGGGTGACCCTTGGGCGCAATGAGCCCGGAGGTCAGGCACAGCTTCTCCCGCCACACTTCATCGGCACTCGTCGGCGCGTCGTCCCGCCGGAACACGTTGATCGTGAAACCACCGCTCGCGCCGCGGATCGGTGGTTCGATGCTGAGTGGCGTGACGGTCGATTGATGCTTGACGACTTCCGCGAATCTCCAGAAGTCCCTGATCGCATCAAGACCCCTGTCCACCGAGCCGAGCCACCACCCCTGTGCATCGACCATCTCGAAGTCCCGAGGGTGTGCACCTCGTGGTCGGACCCGCTCGCGGCCATCGATCGCTCCTGACTCATCGGTCGCGATGCACGGGGTGTCCAGCGCCGACGAGAAGAGCGAGCAGAATGCCCGGAAGTTGGACGTGTCACTTGAAGCGTTGCACTGATCCCGCAGCAGCTCGCACGCAAGGGCGAGCGTGACGGTCGGCGGGCATTCTCCCCGCTCGAGCATGGAGCCAACCTCGCCGAAGTAGTCCGAAGTCTCGCCGTGGGGAGTCCTTGGGGTCGGGACGATCCCAAGCGTGCTGCGTCGGCAGTCGGCCATGTACTTCGCCAGGTGATCGGCGCCGCGGGGCAATGCGCCTTCCCGAAGCGCACGATCAAGCAGGAAGAAGGCG
>JBEGMG010000397.1:0-2534 GCA_041183165.1 Actinomycetota bacterium
ACCCATGCCCAATGGCAAGGACGGCGACGGGCCGGTGCCTCGTCACGCTCATCCACGGGGAGTATACGGACCGTGACGGCGATCCGACGCATCGATCCGGTCAGGTGCCGCTCGTCGCACCCGTCCGCGGTTCGGGCCATCCGCTGCGCTGCGGCGGCGGGGTTCAGCGGGCGATGCTGTAGGGCGGCGAGCCCCGGGCGGTCATCTGCCGGACGCCCTCGAAGATCGCGCATGCCGCCGCGGTGGCCAGGTTCAGGCTCCTGGCCTGCGGGTCGTCGATCATCGGCAGCGTGAGCCTCGCGCCTTCGCCGTGCGTGGTCGCCACCCAGTCGTGCAGCCAGGCCGGCACACCGCCGTTCTCCTGCCCGAAGAGGAGGTAGTCACCCCGCTCGATCCGGGCCTCCCAGTGCACGCGCGTGGCTCGCGTGGTGTAGAGCCACAGTCGCGTGGGGCGTTCGTGCTCGAGGAAGGCCTCCCAGGAGGCGTGCTCGCGGCAATCGACCAGGTGCCAGTAGTCCAGACCGGCCCGGCGTCGGGCCTTCTCGTCCATCTCGAACGAAATCGGGTGGATGATGTGGAGGCGGCACCGCGTGGTCATGCACGTGCGGCCGATGTTGCCGGTGTTGGTGGGGATCTGCGGCTGGAAGAGCACGACGTTCAGGGTCGGCCCCGGAGTCGTCTCGGTGGCTGGGGCGGTCATGGTTGGTCGTCTCCGTCCGCGTCGGGATCGCGCTCGGGGGCATCGATCGGGCCACGGGGAATCTCGATGGTTGCGTCGTAGATGCGCGTTGGTTCGGTGAGTTCCGCCTCGACCCGATCGAGCCGCGGTACCAGCCGCAGGATCCAGGGCTGGCTCCGATCGATGCCGGCCGAGCCCAGCAGGTTGGATGATTGCATGCCGCCGACGCACGACACCCGTCCGAGCGGAACGATGAGGTCGCCCTGCACGCCCTGGAGGTCGAAGTCGAAGCCCTCGTTGGGGGCCAGGGAAGTCGAATCGAACCCGCGGGAGCTTGCCGAGTTCCCCGCAGTCGGAATGAAGTCAATGGCTGTCGTGACGAGGGCGTGCACGCGTGCCCGGAAGGTCTCGTCGTGGGCACCGAGTGCGAAGGTCGCCGTCGGGTCGAGGACGCGCAGCGTGCCCAGGGACACCACGCGTTCGCACTCGGCCAGCACCGCTCCCTGGCGAAAGAGGTTCGCCGACGGCTCGCGCGCGACGAGGCGGACGCGAGCCCGCAATGCACAGGGGCCAAGGCGTTCCGGAGCCTTGATGCTGATGGCGCCGCTGGAAAACAGTGCGCGGTTGCCGCGCATGGATGGCTGTGGTCGCTCGATCGCGAGCGGAACCCACGTGCCATCGAGGTCGGCCTCGACGGCGATGAGTTGGACCGCGTCGACGTCCACCGGCATTCCCGCGACGCGGTTGCTCGCGGTGATCTGCACCTGGCCGCCCGCCCGCTGCCCGGCAGGCACGATGCCGAGCCCGACGTCCATGGATTCAAGGGCACGCAGCACGATGGGCTTGAGCGACTCCGTGCTCACGCGCCCAAGCTCGTGCTGGTTGATCAGCCAGGCCCAACTTGGCGTCAGGAACCCGCCCGAGAAGGTCGGCAGCTCCAACGCCATCGCAAGCACGAATCGCAGGTCGGCATCGGACAGCGTGCCGGCGCGATCGCGGTTGTCGATCGTTTGCCACGCCAGTTGATCCTGATCGCGGAGCACACCCTCCATGGCCCACACCGGCCGATTGGCCAGCCACCAGCCCCACGCGCGCGAGGGCAGCGCGAGGCGTGACGACACCACGAGGCCGGCAGCCAACACGGTCAGCATGCCTGCACCGGCAAGCAGGCCGATGCGGTGATGACGCAGTCCTTCGGTGACGGCACCCGGCCGACCGAGGTCCGCGCCGCATTCGGGGCAGGATGCGCCGGCTACGCCCCGGAGGTCGAAGCGGCATGCGCGGCAGCAGGGGCTCCAACGGACGAGCCGCCCGCGCCAGGCGCGCTGGGCGAGGATGCCCGCAACCAGCAGGAGCATCGCACCCGCGGCCAGCAGGACGTCATTCACGAGGATCCAGTCGTTCATCGTCATAGGATCCTACGCATGGACGCGGTGGTTCCAATGATCGCGACGGCTCTCGCGTGCGGCGACGTGGGCGCTGGCACGCAGCAGCCCTCGCGCGGCATCGTGCTGGCGAGTCGGGCCTGTCTGGGTGACCCTGCTTGGGAGGCCGTGGTCCGCACCGCGGCCACGGAGCGTGGCTGGTCCATCGCAGTCTGCGGCCCGTCGGATCTTGCGCAGGTGGTGGGGCCGGAGCCTCTTGGCCATGCCATCGTCGTGGCGATGCCGGGTGAAGCAGGGCGCGCCGCCTGTGCAGCGTGGCAGCGCGCCTTCCGTGCCATCGACGGCGATCCGTTCGAGGACGTCGCGTGGGGCATCGTGACCGGACCGACGCCCGAGGTGGCGATGCGGATCGCGGGGCGTACCGAGCCGGTCGTGCTGGCGTCGGCGCTGGGCACCACGCCGCTGCCCGC
>JBEGMG010000398.1:0-2944 GCA_041183165.1 Actinomycetota bacterium
CCTGCTCAATGACCTGCTCCAGCACGCCAGCGCATGCGCACCGGCCACTACTCCGGTCCCGACTACGTGACGATCGACTAGGAGTCCGATGACCTTCGACTACGCCCCCGCACCCGAATCCCGAGCCGTGGTGGACATCGCCGCCCACTACGGGCTCTTCATCGACGGGGATTTCGTCGAGACCATCGACGGCACCACCTTCAAGACCGTCAACCCCGCGACCGAAGAGGTCCTGAGCGAGATCACCGACGCTGGTGCCGCGGATGTCGAGCGCGCGGTCAAGGCGGCGCGTGCGGCGTACAAGCACACGTGGTCCAAGATGCCCGGCCGCGAGCGCGCGAAGTACCTCTACCGCATCGCGCGCATCATCCAGGAGCGCTCCCGCGAGCTCGCCGTGCTCGAGACCCTCGACAACGGCAAGCCGATTCGCGAGTCCCGTGACGTCGACATCCCCCTGGTCGCGGCGCACTTCTTCTACCACGCGGGCTGGGCGGACAAGATCGGCTACGCGGGATACGGCGAGAAGCCCTACGGGGTCGCTGGCCAGATCATCCCGTGGAACTTCCCCCTGCTCATGCTCGCGTGGAAGGTCGCCCCCGCGCTGGCGTGCGGCAACACCGTCGTGCTCAAGCCCGCGGAGACGACCCCGCTCACCGCACTCGCCTTCGCGGACATCTGCCGCCAGGCAGATCTGCCCCCGGGCGTGGTCAACATCGTCACGGGCGCCGGCCAGACCGGTCGCTTCCTCGTCGAGTCCCCCGGTGTCGACAAGATCGCCTTCACAGGGTCGACGGAGGTGGGCAAGCAGATCCAGCGCGCGGTGGCGGGCACCCGCAAGGGGCTCACCCTCGAGCTGGGCGGCAAGGCCGCCAACATCGTCTTCGACGACGCGGCCCTCGACGAGGCCATCGAGGGAATCGTCAACGGCATCTTCTTCAACCAGGGCCACGTCTGCTGCGCCGGATCGCGCCTGCTCGTGCAGGAGTCGGTGCAGGACGAGATCCTCGATGCGCTCAAGCGGCGACTCGCGACCCTGCGTCTCGGCGATCCCATGGACAAGAACACCGATATCGGCGCCATCAACTCCCCCGAGCAGCGCGCACGCATCGACGACCTCGTGCGGGCCGGGGAGGACGAGGGTGCCGACCGCTGGTCAGCGCCGTGCACGATCCCCGAGCGCGGCTGGTGGTTCCCGCCGACGATCTTCACGGGCGTCACCCAGGCGCATCGCATCGCCCGCGAGGAGATCTTCGGACCGGTGCTGTCGGTGCTCACCTTCCGCACCCCCGACGAGGCTGTGGAGAAGGCCAACAACACCCCCTTCGGCCTGTCCGCCGGCGTCTGGACCGAGAAGGGCTCGCGCATCCTGTGGATGGCGTCTCGGCTGCGCGCCGGTGTCGTCTGGGCCAACACCTTCAACCGCTTCGATCCCGCATCGCCCTTCGGCGGCTACAAGGAGTCCGGTTTCGGACGCGAGGGCGGGCGCCAAGGCCTCGCCGCCTATCTCAAGCAGGAGGTCGTGTGATGGAGGGTCGTCTCGACGTCCGCAAGACCTACAAGCTCTTCATCGGTGGCGCCTTCCCGCGCAGTGAGAGCGGTCGCACCTACGCCGTGACGGATGCCAAGGGCCGATTCCTCGCCAATGCCTCGCTCGCCTCGCGCAAGGACGCGCGCGACGCGGTCCTCGCCGCACGCGCCGCGCAGCGCGGCTGGTGGTCGGCGACGGCCTACAACCGGGGCCAGGTGATCTACCGGATCGCAGAGATGCTCGAGGGTCGACGGGCTCAGTTCGAAGACGAGATCGAGAGCGGGGAGGGCTGCTCGACGCGACGTGCGACAGCTCAGGTGGACGCCGCCATCGACCGGTGGGTCTGGTACGCCGGCTGGTCGGACAAGATCGCTCAGGTGCTCGGCTCGAGCAATCCCGTGGCCGGTCCCTACTTCAACTTCTCGGTCCCCGAGCCGACGGGCGTTGTCGCAGCCATCGCGCCACAGCGACCCTCGCTGCTGGGCCTGGTGAGTGTCGTGGCGCCGATCATCGTGAGCGGCAACTCCTGCGTGGTCGTCGCTTCGCCCGAGTGCCCGCTGCCCGCGATCACCCTCGCCGAGGTGCTCGCCACCTCCGACCTGCCCGGCGGGGTGGTCAACATCCTCACCGGCGCACCCGCGGAGATCGGTCCGTGGCTCGCATCGCACGCAGATGTGGATGCACTGGACCTCACCGGGGTGGTCGACGACGGCGTCGCCACCGAGATGGCGGTGGCCGCAGCCGACACCATCAAGCGCGTGCTCCCCCCGCCGGTGTCCGCACCCGACTGGTCCGCCGATCCCGGCCTCGGCCGCATCAGTGCCTTCGTGGAGACCACGACCGTGTGGCATCCGCAGGGTGTCTGACATCCAGCCCATCGACGGCATCGCATTCACCGCAACCACGCGTGACGGCATGCCCTGGGCGGATGAGATCGTCCGCCTGCCGGGCATCTCCGTTACGGAGGCGGTCACCGCGCTGAAGGAGGCGCTACCCGGGGGCTTCGCCTCCACGGCCGACGCCGCCCTGGCCGATGCACTGCTGGCGGCCGGCGCCCAGAGCGTGCGCCACGCCCATCAGATGCGCCTTGCGCTGCCCGTAGTGGGCTGCGACGACCCGCACATCCGACCGTTCGAGGCAGGCGGCACACCACCTGTGCCGTGGGTCGAGGTCCTACCCGCCTTCCTCGCGGCGTACCCGCCCGAGCATCCTGACCATCTCCCTGGCGGCGCGTCACTCATCGCCGACTACCTCGAGCCCTACACATCGGGGGGTCGACTCGGACCGCTCATCTGCCACGCGAGTGCGATCGCGGTGCGAGGGGGCTGCGCGTACGCCGGCATCCTCGTCGTCGATCGGCCCGGCGAGGGCGCATGGGTGTCGGACCTGTGGCGCGACCCTGACCCTGCCTACGCC
>JBEGMG010000399.1:0-3445 GCA_041183165.1 Actinomycetota bacterium
TGCTTGGCGTTTACCCCGCCGATGGTGCGGCGCAGGAAGCCGGATGCGCTCTCCCGGCCCATCGCGTAGATGTAGCGGGACGCTGCATTGTGGAAGGCCATGGCGCAGGCGAAGGATCCGACGACGAGCAGGATCTTGTAGGCCAGAACCATGAAGCCGCCCAGATTGGCGTCGACCAGACCCAGCCATAGATCCACGGGAGCCGCACCGGCCGAGACCTCGACGGACTTGGCGGCGCCATTGCCGACGACGACCATCCAGGACATGAACGTGTAGAAGAGACCGAGCCCGATGACCGCGATCATCGTGGCGATCGGCACGTTGCGCTTGGGGTTCTTGGACTCCTCGCCGTACACGGCAGTCGTCTCGAAGCCGACCCACGACCAGAAGGCGAAGAAGATGCCGATGGCCGCCACGCCCGCGGCCACACCCGTGCCGAAGGCGTCTTCAGGCAGGCTCGTAAATGCATTCTGCGGGGGCACGATCTCACCGAACATGTAGCCGTCCGGGCCACCCTTGAAGAGCACGCTGAGCCCGAGGGCTCCCAGGAGGAGAACCTCGAGAACCAGGGTCACACCGAGGACGCCAGCGGCAAGCGTGACCGAGTAGTAGGTCAGCACCGCGATGACGATGATGCCGATGGCCGCGATGATCATCCAGTTGACGTTGATACCCGCGGGCTTCAGGACGTACTCGGAGGCGAAGTAGGAGAACCCGCCGATGAGCGACGCCTCGAAGATGATGTAGGCGACGGCAGCGATGAGACCCGACGCCATGCCCCACAACTGGCCGAGGCCCTGGGAGATGAAGCCATAGAAGGCGCCGGCCGTCGTGATGTAGCGCGCCATAGAGACGAATCCGACGGCGAAGATCGTCAGGACGATCGTGGCGAAGAGGAATCCGGCAGAGGCGCTGATGCCATTGCCGTAGCCGATGGCAATCGGCACGTTGAAGCTCATAGCCGTGATCGGGGCGGCATTGGCGACGGCCATAAGGAGGACACCGACCAGGCCTACGGCGCCCGCCTTGAGCCGGGCGGAGTCCGCTGAGCTGATCTGGTGGTCTCCCGGCATGGCCGTCGGGCCGGCGGGGTTACTCGACATATCTCCTCCGGGGGGCGCGAAACGCTGCGTGACCCACGTCACACGGTCCGCAGTATCCCGATCCCTAGGGGGGAGGACAAGGACATTCGGTGCATTGGTCCCCCGAAGTCCGGAAATTTTGGTATCTCTTTCGGTCTTGATTTGGTATGAATATTTGGTATGTTACTCCCGTGTCCGACACGGCCGCCGCCCCCGAGTACGACTACGGGGTCTTCTCCTTCTCCTCCAAGGCCGAGGTGCTCGACAAGGCCAAGGAGTACTGGAACCCGGGCAAGACCCAGTTCTGGATCGACTCCGGGGTACCCCTCGTCATCGATCGGCGCGAGGAGTACTTCCTCTGGGACATGTCGGGCAAGCGGCTGATCGACCTGCACCTCAACGGAGGCACCTACAACCTCGGCCACCGCAATCCCGAGGTGGTGCAGGCGCTCACGGTCGCCATGCAGCACTTCGACATCGGCAACCACCACTTCCCCGCCCTGGCCCGCACCGCCCTCGCCGAAGCCCTGGTGACATCAGCGCCCGCAGGTCTCACCAAGGTGATGTACGGATCCGGTGGCGGCGAGGCGATCGACATCGCGCTCAAGACAGCCCGTCACGCCACGCAGAAGCGCAAGATCGTCTCGATCATCAAGGCCTACCACGGTCACACCGGGCTGGCAGTCGGCACCGGTGACGACCGCTTCTCCAAGCTCTTCCTCGCCGACCAGCCCGAGGACTTCCCGCACGTCCCCTTCAACGACCTCGACGCGATGGAGGATGCCCTCCGGGGTCGCGACGTTGCGGCGGTCATCATGGAGACGATCCCCGCGACCTACGGATTCCCGCTTCCCGACCCCGGCTACCTCCACGCGGTCAAGAAGCTGTGCGAGGAGTACGACGCCCTCTACATCGCCGACGAGGTGCAGACGGGCCTCATGCGCACGGGCGAGCTCTGGGGCATCGCCAAGGCGGGGATCCAGCCCGACATCATGGTCACGGGCAAGGGCATCTCCGGCGGGATGTACCCCATCGCGTGCGTCCTCGCGCGTGAAGAGTGCGCCGGCTGGCTCACCGAGGACGGCTTCGGTCACATCTCGACCTTCGGTGGAGCCGAGCTCGGCTGCATCGCGGCCATCAAGGCCCTGGAGATCTGCTCGCGACCCGAGACCCGCTCGATGGTCCACTACATCGCCGACCGCATCGGCCAAGGCCTGCGTGCCATCCAGGCCGAGTACCCCGACTGGTTCGTCGGCATTCGACAGGACGGCGTGATCCTCGGCCTGGAGTTCAACGACCCGCAGGGCGCGAAGTACGTCATGCGTCATCTCTACGAAAACGGCGTGTGGGCCATCTTCTCCACACTCGATCCGCGTGTGCTGCAGTTCAAGCCGGGCATCCTGCTCAAGCCCGAGGTCGTCGACGAGGTCCTCGATCGCGCCGAGGTGGCCATCGGGCGCGCCTACCGCGAGGTGCGCGGCATCCGGGGAGCCCGCCCATGACCGCCGTACTCGCCGACATCCCCCTCGAGCCGGCCGGGGTGCCGCGCGGACGCGCCATGGTCGAGCGGGCCGAGTGGGCCGCACTCAGCTTCGCGAGCTACGACATCGAGTCCGTACGCCGCATCGCCAAGGCCGCAGCCGAAGCCGGTGAGCAGATCGCCGGCGGACTCGGCGAGGCCGCTGTCGCGGAGACGGGCTTCGGAGTCGCCGAGCACAAGAAACTCAAGAACGTCGCCTGCTCCATCGGCATCTGGAACACCTACGGCGACCACGACTACGTCTCGCCGGTCGTCCATCCCGATCGCGGGATAGTCGAGGTGCCCCGCCCGGCAGGCGTCATCCTCGCCCTCACTCCCTCCACGAATCCGGTCGCCACGGTCTTCTTCAAGATCATGCTCGCCCTGCTTACTCGCAACGCGATCATCATCAGCCCGCATCCCTTCGCCAAGAAGGTCTGCACCGAGGCAGCGCGCGCGATGGCCGAGGCAGCGGTAGCGGCTGGCGCACCCGACGGGTGCATCCAGGTCGTCGAAGAGCCCTCGATCCCGCTCATCAATGCGCTCATGACCGATGAGCGTGTCGATGTCATCGTCGCCACGGGTGGCAGCGCCATGGTGCGCGCGGCGTACCGCAGCGGCAATCCGGCCATCGGCGTAGGACCGGGCAATGTCCCCGTCGTCGTAGACGCCACGGCCGACCTCATCGCCGCCGCCCGCAGGATCGTCGCGAGCAAGTCCTTCGACAACTCGATCCTGTGCACCAACGAATCGGTCCTCATCGTGGAGGAGCGGGCAGCCGAGGCACTGACGGCAGCACTCAAGCGCGAAGGCGCCTACATCCTCGACGGCGAGGAACTCGACC
>JBEGMG010000400.1:0-8123 GCA_041183165.1 Actinomycetota bacterium
TTGTAGAACTGGCCGAATCGAACGAATCCCTGCTCGTACGTGCTGCCGATCATGATGTTCAGGTTGTCTAGGGCCTTGCCGATGGACACTCCCTTCTGCATCGCCACGTCGTTGTCGATCACCAGTTCGTACTGCGGGTAGTTGCTGGTGAAGAAGGTGAACAGGCCAGTGAGCTCCTTCCTCCGTGCCAGTGCATCCATGAAGGCACCCGTCACGCGCCCCAGCTCCGCGTAGTCCTGCCGGCTGGTCTTGTCGAGCAGTCGCATCGAGAAGCCACCGGCGGCGCCGAAGCCCGGGACGGCGGGCGGCTCGAAGAACTCCACCTTGACGTCGGTCAGCTTCCGGCATTTCGCCTCGAGTTCGGCAATGACCTGCCGTGCCGTGAGCTCACGCTCGTCCCAGTCGGTGAGGTTGATGATGCAGGTGCCTGCGTTCGAGCCGCGCCCCTCCGTCAGCACCTCGTAGCCAGCCAGCGACGTCACCGACGAGACTTCCTTGAGCTCCTTCGCGATGGCCTGAAGCTCGCCGGACTTCGCGTTGGTGTACTCGAGCGTGGACCCCGCCGGCGTCTGGATGATGCCGTAGATGACGCCTTGGTCCTCGTTGGGAATGAATCCGCTGGGCAGGCCACGGTTCAGGATGACCACCCCGACCGCGAACGATCCGATGGCGGCCAGCGTCATGGTGCGACGGGTGACGATCCTGCGCAGGACCCCCGCATAGCCCACCACGACGGCATCGACGAGGCGGTCGAAGGGCCGCTGCAGCAAGGGCACCGCTGCGATCAGGATGCCCAGCGGCCCCCACAGGGTGAAGGCAAGCCAGGCGATGAGCGCCAGGGCCGGCAGCCCGAACAGGAGGCGCTTGGCATGGCGGCGGATCCAAGGCGCCCCGCCGCCCGGGGCTGCGTGCGCATGTGCATGGACGTGAGGCTTCAGGATCATCGCGCACAGCACGGGCGTGAGCGTCAGCGCCACGACGCCGGAGAGGATGATCGCCGTCGCCATCGTGATGCCGAACTGGCCGTAGAAGGCACCCACCGGTCCCGGCACGAAGGTGACCGGCACGAACACCGCCGCCATGACCAGCGTGATGGCGATGATGGCGCCGCTGATCTCATGCAGCACCTCCATCGACGCGGCATAGGGCGAGAGCGACTTGTCGCGCATCTTGGCGTGCACCGCCTCGACCACCACGATCGCGTCATCGACGACCACCCCGATCGCGAGCACCATCGCGAAGAGCGTGATCAGGTTGATGGAGAGCCCGAACAGCTTCAGGACGAAGAAGGTGCCGATCAGGGAGACCGGCACGGCGAGCGTGGGGATCAGCGTGGACCGCAGATCGCCCAGGAACATATACACGACGAGGCAGACGAGCACGAAGGCCTCGAGCAGCGTGTGCAGCACCTTCTCGATGGAAGCATCGAGGAACTTCGAGACGTCGTAGGCAATCTGGTAGTCCATTCCCGGGGGGAACGACTCCGCCTTGATCGTCTCGAGGGCCGCCTTCACCTCGTCGATGACGGCGCTGGCGTTCGAGCCCGGCGCCTGCTTGAGCACGATCGACGTGGCCGGATGGCCGTCGATGTTCGAGTAGATGTCGAAGAACTCGGAGCCGAGCTCGATCTCCGCCACATCCTTGAGCCGCAGGATCTCGCCCTCCGGCGTGGCACGCAGGATGATGTCGGCGTACTGCTCGGGCTTGTCGTACCGCCCGACGTAGGTGAGCACGTACTCCTTCGACTGCGACGTCCGGCCTGTGGCCTGCCCAAGCCGGCCCGGCGACCCGATCACGCTCTGCTCGGCGAGCGCCTCCATCACGTGCTGCGAGGAGATCCCGTAGGCCCGCATCCGTTCGGGATTGAGCCAGACTCGCATCGCGTACGCCCGATTGCCGAGGTTCCTGGGCAGTCCCATGCCCTGGATGCGCTTGAGGACCGGCATCACGTTCGCATTCGCGAAGTTGAAGAGGAACGCCTGATCCGCGCCGGGATCCGTGCTGAAGACGTTCACGTACATCAGCAGGCTCGGCACCACCTGGCTCACGAGGATGCCCTCGCGCTGCACCAGGGGCGGCAGGCGGCTCATCACGATGTTCACGCGGTTCTGGACGTTGACGACGTTGATGTCGGGATCAGTGCCGGGCTCGAAGTAGATGCGGATCGTGGCTTCGCCGGCGCTCGTCGCATCCGAGGCGATGTACCGCATGTTCTGGACGCCGTTGATCGACTGCTCGAGCGGGATCAGCACGGCATCGACGAGGACGTCGGCACTCGCGCCGGGGTAGGCGATCGCGACCTCGACGGTCGGCGGCGCGATCGACGGGTACTGGGAGATGGGCAGCGTCCGGATGCCGAGCACCCCCAGGAAGAGGAGGATGATCGAGATCACGATCGCCAGGGCAGGACGGTGGAGGATCTTCGTGAACATGATGGGTTCCGTTTGCTCGGGTGGTGCCGTCGCGGATCACTCGGCGTAGCGCTTCTGGTTCGAGAGCGCCGCATCGGCTGGGCGGAACTCGACGTGGTCGAGGTGCTGCCCATCTCGGATCTCGGCGATCCCCTCCAGCACGATCCGGTCACCCTCGGCCAGGCCCTTGCCGATGACGAAGATGTCCTCGAGTTCGTGCGTGACCTCGATCTCCCGCTGGTGTGCGATGCCATCCTCGCCGACCACGAATACGAAGCGCTTGGCCAGGATCGAGAAGGTCGCGCGCTGCGGAATGACCAGTGCGCCGGCAAGCGACCGACGGATCATGACCTTTCCGGTCTGGCCGTTTCGAAGGATGAACTCGGGATTGGGGAAATCCGCACGGAACGCGATGTTGCCCGTCTCGTTGTCGAAGTCCGCCTCGATGGCACCGATCGCGCCGCGCTGCGGGAAGACCTGTCCGTTCGCCAGCTGGAGCTCGATGTCCTGGCTCGAACCGGCCTCGCCCTTGGCCGCCATGTACTCGAGGTACCTCGCCTCGGGCACGTTGAAGTAGACCCACATGACGCTGTTGTCGGAGAGCGTCGTGAGTGCATCGCCCTCGTCCACCAGGCTTCCGTGCTGTTCCTCGAGGCGGTCGATGATGCCATCGAACGGGGCGCGGACGGATGTGAAGGCGAGTTCGACCTCGGCCAGCCGGACGTTGGCCTCCGCCTGGCCGAGCTTGGCCTCGGCGATGGCGAGTTCCTGTGCGGAGATCACGTTGTCCTCGACCAGTTTGCGTGTGTTGGCGCACTCGATCCGTGCAGCCTCGGCCTCGGCGCGATCGGCCTCCAAACGGGCTTGGTAAACCGCAGGGACGATCTGGAAGAGCACGTCGCCTGCCTTCACGCGCTGCCCTTCCTTGACGGTGATCGGCTGCAGGTAGCCGCTGGCCAGGGGGCGGATCGTGATGTGGCGGCACGACATGATCCTGCACACGTATTCCTGGGTGATCGTGGTGTCCTGGCGCCGAGGGCTGGTCAGCCAGATGTCGTGGCCCCCATGGCCGGCATGGCCTGCGGATTCGCCATGCTCCGCACCATGCCCAGCCGGCTGGTCATTGCTGTGGGCGCCCCGGTCGCATCCGGGCAGCGAGAGAAGACCGAGCAGCAGGACGGACAGAAGTTGGATCGTGAGGTTCATGAGGGAATCCGGCTCAGGCACCGGGGCGCGGCAAGAGCCGGCGCCGAAGGTGTTGCGTAAGGACATGGACTGCTCGCGGAGCGAGGCCCGTGGGCGAGCGCATGCGGCAGCACGCCGCATGCAGTCAAACAGGGCTCAAGGCACGTTGGGATCGGGAGACGACGCGCAGAGAAGCACCACGGCGATGCGCCGGTGCTTCAGGTCCCAGCCGGAGGCGCGCGACCGAAGGGTGCACTCGGTCGCCAACCATGCGGGGCAGTCGAGGCCCGGGAGCATGGCACGTCACGAGGCGTTGCGGTGGGATCGGAATCGTTCGGGCAGATGGCTCCGGCGTCACCCTGATCGCCAGACTCCAGCGACTCCTCGGCGAGCACGACACTCGATGGAGCAGCGTCGCAACTCGAGGGAACCGTGGGGCTGACGGGGTTTGAGCCGACGGATGCATGGTTGCCAGCGCCTGGGCACGCAGGCATCGCATCCACGCACGCGACAGGGCCGCTCAACCATGCCGCAAGGGCGAGAGCAACGAGCGAGATTGCGCGGATGGCAGGTGTCAATGGAGCGCGCTCGGTGCGCACGCTAACTCCCTGCCACCCAGGAGTCAACATTCCTCCGCACCACGTGGGCACGATGCCCGAGTGGAACCATCGACTCAGGTGTGGCTTGATCGTGATGCCGCCGACCGCTTGCGGCTTCCGTGCTTGCGGAACACAGCCTTCGATTCGGCACGGGCCTGCGGCGTGGCCCGCAGTAAAAAGAGCGCCTGCTGCGCCGCGCGATAGGCGGTGGCATGGTCGACGATCGGTTGCGGATACTCGTCGCCGATGCGGCAACCGACCATCTGCTGAAGCAAACCCGGCATCAACGCGGGTTCGGCCAGGAACTCGTCCGGCACAGGCTGCAGTTCGGGCAACCACCTCCGGATGAACACGCCGGTTGGATCGTGGTCCTCGACCTGCTTGCGCGGCGAGTAGATCCTGAGCGTGTTGATCCCCGTGGTGCCGGATTGCATCTGCACCTGCGAGTAGTGGATGCCGGGCTCGTAGTCCAGGAACTGGCGCCCGAGCCACGGCGCGAACGTTCGCCAGTCCAGCCACAGGTGATGGCTCGCGAAACTCACGAGCATCGCCCGCATGCGGAAGTTGATCCACCCGGTCTGGACCAGCGCGCGCATGCATGCGTCGACCATCGGGTAGCCGGTGCGCCCCTCCTGCCAGGCCGCGAGCCGCTGAGCCGCAAGCGCTGGATCCATGCCAGATCGCAGCGACTCGGTGCACGGCATCATGCAACGGTGCTCGATCGCCGGCTCGTCCTCGAGCTTCTGCATGAAGTGGCAGTGCCACGCGAGGCGCGACATGAAGCTGCGCACCGAACCACGCCAGGCACGACGATCATCATTCGGTTCGCGATCCACCTCGAGTTGGCCAAGCCGCCTTGCGGCACCCTGCCATGCACGACGCACGCCCATCGTGCCCCACGTCAGGTGCGGCGAGAGCCGCGAGCACGATTCCCATGCCTCGACGGGTGATCCCATCGTGCGCTGGTAGTCGCGGCCCCGCTCAAGCAGGAAGGAGTTGAGGCATGCCGCTGCGTTCGACGATCCGCCACGCTGCCTGAGCGCAACGCGCGTGTCGGGACCAAGGCCAAGCGCGGAGGAGAGCCCCGGTTCGTGCGGGACGATCGTTGCAGCACCGGGCGAACGAAGCACGGTCGGAACAGGGTGCCGTGCCCGCTTCATGAACTCCTGCCAACGACCCGACCAACCATCGCGACCCGGATTGGGACGCAGCACGCCGTTCTGCGCCCACTCACGAAAGGCAATGCCCTTCGCACGGCACCACCGTGCCACGGCACGATCGCGCGCATAGGTGATCGCGTTGCCGGTTTCCTCGTGCGCAAGCACGGATTCGATCGACTCGGCGGCATGCAGTCGCGCAAGCACATCGACCACTTCGCCCACCCGCCGCACAAGGCGACCGCCGATCGACTCAATTGCTCGCTCCAGTTCATCAAGCGACTCATCCACGAAGGCCAGGTGCGATGCATCGGCATCGGGTGCCGACCACACGCTCGGTTCATGGACATAGAGCGCGATCATCGATGCACCCGTCTCGCACAGGCGGCCAGCCTCAGCCAACGGGCCGTGGTCATCGAGTCGAAGATCGCGCTTGAGCCAGACGACGTGCATCGTTCAGCGGCGCCGGGCGTGTCCACCCGTGCCCCTCTCGTTCATGCGGGGCACGACCGGCTGCTGAGCGGCTGCCTCCTGGGGACCGCGCCGCCGACAAGCTTCGGAGCAGTAGCGCACATCCTCCCAGTCACGCTCCCACTTCTTGCGCCAGGTGAACGGACGATGGCACGACACGCAGGTCTTTGGCGGCGGGACAGGTCGTCGCTGGATGGGCGGCATGGTCGAGGGCGCTCAACGGGACTCCGGGGACCTGTCGCCAGGTCGGAGATCACCAGACTCTAGGCCCGCACGCGCCCCAGCATGCCGGGAAGTCAGTCGTGACGCTTGGTGCGCAGCCCGTCGATGCTGTAGCCGCCCGGACCCACCAGGGCGATCACCGCGAAGCCGGCGAGGTACAGGAGCGCGAGTTCGCGCTTGGCCAGCGGATCGCCGGAGTGCACCACGAAGGCCGCCGCGGCCATGACCGCACAGGGCAGCACCGCAGCCCACCGCGTAAACAGGCCGATCATCACCAGCACCGGCGCAACCGCTTCCCCACACACAGCGACGATCAGCGACACGGTGGAACCGACGCCGACCGGATCCGGGAAGTCGCTCGTGCCACCCGCGACCAACTGCTGCAGCTTCGGCACGCCGTGCGTGAGCATCAGGAGCGAGAACGACAGTCGGAGCACCAAGTGTCCGACATCGGAGAGTTTTCGGGACACGTTGGCGGCGATGATGGACATGCGAGAGATGCTAACGGCGCGGCGCAAGGAGGTGAGGTTTCAGCAGTTCGTCAGCCACCTCGGCCCCCGCCGTGACCGCCACCACGCGGCAGGAATCCCAACGACGCGTTGTGCACCGCGCTCGCGCCGCGAGGGATCGAGATGCTCTTCCAGCGTGATGGGCCAACATGGATCCGAGCGATCAGGGTGATCTGTCCCTGGTGGTACCCCAGATGTGCCACGGCACGCGCGAGAGCGAACGCCACGCTCTGCGGTACGCCACGAATCGTCACGGTCCGGCCCAGGTCGCCATCGCCCAGCGAAGCCAGTGTTGCCTCGAGCACCGCAAACCCTTGGTGCCAGGCCTCCAGCGCCGCCTCGCGGCCGGCCTCCCCCTCGGGGAAGTCGTCGCGGAACTCGGCCTCGCGGTCCCGCCATGCCTTCTCTCCATCCGAACCCAGGAAGTCGGTGAAGCGCGAGCGCAGGTTCCCGCCCACATGCTTCATGATCACGGCCACCGAGTTGGTGTCGCCGTCGAGCGACCGCCGCAGCTGCGCGGCATCAAGCTGCGCGATCGCCCGCTCGCTTTCGGCGCGGATCTCGGAGAACTTCTTCTCGAAGCCAGCGACCACGGTACGGTGATGTGCCATTGGTCGGAGGCTAGTGGACGGGTCAGGCCAAGTTCGGCCTGAACCCACCGATCAGCCCTTGCACGATGGCACGCCATCGCAACGCGGATCCGACTCACTTCGCCAGCACCTCGACCCCATCGATCTCGCCTCGCAGGAGCGGGCGAAGCGAATCGGCCGAGAGCCTCACGGCGGCACCGGCGTCGCCCTTCAGGTGCACATCAAGGAAGGCACGCGTGGCGGCACGGGTGACAGGCTGGACTTCCGGGCGTGTCGCGCTCGGCAGCGATGCTCCCGTGGCGCCCGATGACGAGGTGAAGTCGTTGTGCTTCGCGTTGGCAAGCCAGACGAAGCGGTGCCCCTTGCCTGCCCACAGCGCGAAGGCCTCCTTCCGCTGGATCGCCTTGCGCCCGGCCTGCTGATCATCCTTCGTGCCTGTGATCCCCAGCAATGGCACGCTCAGTCCGCCGAAGCTCTCGGCCACGAAGAACGGTTCGCCGGGGCCCTGGGGCGACAGCGCCACGCCACACCTGACCCGCGGATCGCGAAGGTCGGGCCCAGTCCCCTTGCCGGGCTCGACCGACGGCACCAGCCAATCGAGCGCCGGACGCATGCCGCACACCGCCATCGTCGTGTAGGCGCCGTATGAATGCCCCATCACAGCCACCCGTCCAAGGTCAAGCTGTCCGCGCAGACGCTCGTGCGAGCCATTCCACTCCGCGGCCCGATCGATGGCGAAGCTGACGTCACGCGGGCGGGTCAGCACCTCGTCGGCGTCGCGCGTCATGGCCTCGATGGTCTTCACCATGCGCACGCCGCCTTCCTTCAAGCGGGCGCGATCGCTTCCTGCATGCTGGAGACAGAGCACCGCATAGCCGTTGGCGGCAAGGTCCTGCGCCTGCCCGACGTGCGTGTCCCAGTCGCCACCGGCCCCGTGCGAGACGACCACCACGGGGAACGGCCCTTTGCCCGCGGGAAG
>JBEGMG010000401.1:0-2512 GCA_041183165.1 Actinomycetota bacterium
CTGCTGCGCGCGCTCGATGCCGCGAAGGAGGGGAGCCGCTCGGTGCTCGACTCGACGATCGTGCTCTACGGAGGCGCGATCACCGACGGCAACGTGCACAACCATGCCGACCTGCCGATCCTGGTCGCCGGTGGATCGGCGCTGGGTCTCAAGGGCGGCCGCACGGTGGCGCATGCGCCGGACACGCCGCTGTGCAACCTGCATCGAGGCATCGCCGCCAAGGTCGGCGCACCGCTCGATGCCTTCGGCGATTCGACGGGCGCGGCGGAGCTGGTGTGATGTGCGTCGCGTTCACACGACCCGGACCTTGACCATGCGGCTCGTCTCCCGCAAGCTCTGGCGCGCGTTCCGGGAACTCGATGTGTTCGACGATGCGACCTGCGAGGCGGCATTGGCCCAGGCGCGAGGCGGTGCGTGGCGCCGTCGGTTGCGCACGGCGCTGCAAGTGGTCGTTGCGGGGTCGGCTTTCCTCGTGCCGCTGGGTGCCTTGGGTCACTACGCCCGAGGTGAACCACTGTGGATGCGGTTGGGTGTCAGCTATTCGGGGCGGCCAGTGCTGCTGGACCGATTCGTCCTGGGTCCTCTTGAACAAGGCATCATGGCGCTCCTGCTCGACCTGTCGTGGATCGCGAGCGCGCTCTTCATCATCGGCATCGCCACGGCATCGCTGCTCGCCTGGTTCATGACCCGCGACGTCCTGCTCTGGTTCCGCATCCGGCACCTGCTTCGATGGGTCGGTGCATGCAGTGAGTGCGGGCATTCCCTGGTCGGCGGTCCCGTCATCGACGGCCGGCAGGTGCGCTGCAGTGAATGCGGGATCCTCACGCCGATCGAGCTCGGCGCGTCGTCGATCCAACCCGGTGCGGACGGGCAACCGCGCTATCTGCCCTCCGCGGATCAGCCGCAACGACGCGTGCCGCCGCTCATCTCCAAGGCAGGACGCCGATGGATCGCGTGGTCGGCACTGGCCATCCTGATTCCATCCGCGATCGTGTGGTCCGTGTGGTTCGGGCTGCGCTGGATCATGGTGGTTCCCGCGCGCAGTGACATCCTGCACATGGCGGACCTGCCGTCCTTGGTCGAGGAGTGCACGCCGCCGGGTGTGCAGATCCCCGCGAACAAACTGGCGTTGGACGGCTTCAGCCGCACGCTCGCACCGATCGACCGATTCATGGGTCCATGGTTCTCGCTCTGGGGTGAGCGGAAGATCCCGGTGCTCACGATCGGGCCAGGCACCCCGGATCACGTGACGGGCGAATCGTCTGGTGTCGGCTTCACGACCGCCGAGAACCTTCGCAAGGCACACGATTCCATGCTCGCTGCAGGACTGGTGGATGTGCTGCGGCGGGCGGCGGGTGCCGAATCCGAGGGGATCCTCACGACCATCGATCCCGACCTTGCGCCGGTGGGGAGGTCTTGGTGGACCGAACCGTTGCAGACCGGCTGGGGCATCGCGTACACGACCTTCGATCGTGCCCTGAAGGCCGATGATCTCGACCTGAGCATGATCGCGCTCGAGGCGATGCTCGCCATCGAGGCCCGCGTCGCTCAGGTTCCATCCCTCGAGGAGCGCGAGCGCGCGGCTGTGATGGGGCACCTGGTCGTGCGCTGCATCGCCGAACTGCTGGAGCGGCATCCGGACGCGGCCACGGTCGAGGCGATCAGCACGCGGGTCGCGGCCCATGCGTGGCGTCCACCGATGGAGGCGACGCTCCGTGCGCATCGGCGTACGGCGTTGGGGGCCGTGGCGTGGGTCGTCGCCGATCCTCGCGACCTGATGCCGTTCTTCGAACAGGGCGCTCGCCGCTCGTTCCTGCTTGACGGGGTGCCTGTGCTCCGCATGCCCAAGGGCATGAGCCGCGACGATGCATCGTGGCTTGAGCTTCGTGACGAAGTCGAGGCATGGTTCGATGCGGTGGTGGCGCAGCAGCAGGTCGAGCCGTGGCTGCGGACCGCGTTGGCGCCTCCGGTTCGCCCGATGGTCCAGTCCGCCATCGTGCCGGGGAGGCCCAATCGCGTGTGGGGCGATGATCCCGTGTCGCGGGCGCTTGAGTTCCCGGGCCGCAGTGAGCGGCGGCGCGACGAAGCCCTGCGTGCCATGCTCGCCCTCGCACGATGGCGCAACGCGCAGGGCACGGTGCCGACGTCGCTCCCGGCCCTCGTGCCTGAGTTCCTGCCCGCCGAACCCATCGACCCCCGGACCGGTCAACCGATGACGCTGACGGTCGAGGATCGAGCCGGCGGCCGCGCGTGGGTGCTGCGGCAGGGTGAGGATGTGGTCGTTCGGCTTCCGGCACCCTGACGCGCTGGCGATGACCGGGGGAACTCCCCGTGGACGGTTCCCCGGCGACGGCCATACGCTGCCATGATGCTGCACACCATCGCCTTGGTCGTCTCGTTGGGATCGACCGTCGCCGTTGCCCAGGAACCGAAGGTCGAGACCGTCACGCCGACGGCGCCCATCGCCGCAGTCACGCTCTATCAAGGCCGCGCGATGGTCTCGCGCGTGGCG
>JBEGMG010000402.1:0-4655 GCA_041183165.1 Actinomycetota bacterium
CCTGGTGCACCGGTTCAGTGGTCGGGTCGGTTGAAGGATGGTTGGGGTCGTATTGACGCGACGCTGGCTCCTGGTGGCGCGTATCGGGTCGAGGTGTCGGCTGACGGTGTGAAGTGGGATCAGGCGGGTTGGCTCATCGTGCGCGGAGCGTGGAATGCGGGCGGCAGCGATGTCGGCGCGGGCGCCGTGACCGTCTCACCCATTTCCGGTGGGGTGTCGTGGGGATGGCAATCGGGCGGCCTGCCCGGACCGGTCGGCACGGGGAGCATCTCCCTCGGCTGGACCTCCGGCTGGGCAGTGCCCTCGTCCCTGAGGCGGGCCCTACCGACAGGGCTTCCGGCCGGTTGGCGCATCGGTGTCGGATCGGGCTCGCCGTGGGCGACGCTTCTTGTGGCCGAGCAGGACGGCATCGCGCGCGTGGTGAGTTGGGATGGCTCGGTGCTCGTGTTCCAGCGCAATGGCTCTGATGTGTGGGTGCAGGTGACGGGCGGTGCGCCGGGCTTCTCAAACGAGTTGAATCGTGTCGATTCCGACACGTGGGAGTTCGTCTCAGCTGAAGGCGTGATCACGCGCTTCAGCGGAGAAAGGGGAGTCTTCCGTGCAACACGAGTGTTCACGGACGGCCATCAAGTCTCGACGGTGACGTGGGATGGTCAGCAGCGGATCGCGTCGGTGACGAACGAGGTCGGGCGAAGCATTGCGTTGACGTATGCCGGATCGGGGTCATGCGCATCGGATGGCTGGACGGGATCGGGCTGGGCGAACGCTCCTGCCGGAATGCTGTGCCGCCTGACGTATCCGGATGGCACGTCGACCGACCTCGCCTACATCGCCGGTGTCGCTGGGGGCGCCCAGATCGGCCTGGTGAAGGACCCGGGCAACGCGGGGGCGACCCTGGGATGGGATAGCCGCGGCAGGCTGGTGTCCGAACGTGGCGTCTTCGCGAATCGAGTGGCGCCCGTGGATGCCGCAGCGAGACGGGTCGTCACGTCCCTGTCCTATGACTCCACGGGCCGGGCTACCGCCCTGAGCCTGCCCTCTGGCGCGACGCAGAGGTTGACCTTCCCGCAACTCGACGAAAGGGTTCTGCGGGCATGGGTGGCCGATCGCGACAGCGCTCAGACCGCCCAACCCGTGTCCGTCAGGACGACATTGACGGCAACGGGCTTCGAGATGTCCAAGTCCTCCTTCGTGGATCCGACTTCGTGGGTCACCCTGCGGGCCCAGGATTCGACCGGCGCTCAGATGCGCCTGGTCACTGATGAGCGCGGCCGCGTGTCGAAGCAGATCGACGCCCTCGGTCGCGTGACGACCTACTCCTACAACGACCTGGGGCTCGTCACCGGAACGACGGGTCCGTCTTCGGATAGCCGTGCCGTCCAGACGAACCAGGTCTTCGATACACGCGCGCAGGGTGGAAGGCAGGTCGATCTCGTAGGCCTTCGGGCCCTCGTGGGTTCGGGCGCCAATCGGTCGCCCGAGTTCTGGGCGGCAGCTGACGGACGTGGCGGCGTGAGCTACGCGTGGTCCGGCCGGCCGGCCGGATGGGCTGGTCAGGCGACCGGTGTGTGGGATCCGAGCGCGGCTGACCGCGCGGCCGCCGGCAAGGCTGGCGGCTGGTCCTTCCAGGTGAGATCCGAGGGGGCTGACGTGGTGTTCCGGGTTGGCGGACGGGTGTGCGAACGCGATGCGTCGGGAGTGTGCGACATGGGCGTCATCGGCGGCGGCCTCCAGCAGGTGACCGTCCAGGTCACCCGCGGTCAGACGCGCGGCTTCTTCCAGGTGCTGGCCGGGCCGCGGGGCGGGCGTCTGTCGGAGATCCCCGGTGCCGCAGTGACACCGGGCTTTGGCCTGCAAACCGAGCAGGAGACGAACGATGTCTTCCCTGGCCGCACGCAGAAGCCGAAGACCACAAGCGCCTTCGTCGACCCGGCGACGGGCCAGCCCTCCCAGATCACTGGCCCGGGTGGCCTTGTGTCGCGCTACGCCTACGAGCCCGCAGGCTGGGGACGCCTGACTCAGGTCACTACCGCGGGCGGGGCGACGCAGAAGACGACGTACTGGCCGGACAGGGGGACGGCAACCCTGCCCGCGGTCTGCGGCACCGGCACGGTGCAGGTGTCGGGCCAGGTCAAGTCGGTGACGCGGCAGGACGGCACGATCGTGACGAGCTGGCCGAACCTCTCAGGCCGCGTCGTGGCGTCGCAAGTGCAGGGCCGCAGCGGCGCAACGCAGACGACCTGCACCGAGTACTTCGCCGATGGCACCGTGAAGTCGACGAGGGCATTCGACTCTTCCGGCCAGATCGTGGAGACCACGACCAACGATCCGGCGGTCGGCGGCGACTACCGCATCTCCAGGTCGACGATCACGAAGGGCGCGGGTGCTTCTCCTGTGTCAGAAGTGTCGTCGCAGGTGAAGTTGAACCTCCTCGGGCAGGTTGTCGAGGCGACGGGGTCGTCGGGCGTGAAGACCATGACGACGTACAACGCAGTGGCCCTCCCCGTGACGATCACGACCACAGCTGCCGACGGCACCCGGCTCCTCACTGAGTTCACGTACCGTCCTCGCGACATGCAGGTCTCGAGCGTCACGGTGAACGGTGTCAGGGCTGCCACGGTGGAGTACGACTCCTTCGGCCGCCTGTCCTCGGTGACCTATCCGGGTGGAACGAGCATGGCCGTCGCCTACGACGCCACCGGTCGCGCCAATCGCCAGACCGTGCGCTCAGGGGGCGAGTCCTGGAGTCATCAGCTCAACCGCACGCCCTTCGGCCGCATCCTCGACGCCACCCTTGTCCGTGGGGGCGCGGGAGACGAGCAGAGGGCCTACACCTACGACCCGGGGACCGGTCGCCTGGCGCAGGCCACGATCACCTCTGGCCCGAGCAGCGACGCCAAGGCCACCACCTACGCCTACGGCTTCGGCGTGCAAGACGCCTCGTGCCCGAAGACCTCCTACAACCCAGGTGCCGATGGCCTGCGCAGCTCTGGCTCGCGCAATGGCACGGCGTACGTCACGTGCCACGACTCATCCGGGCGGGCGACGTCGACGACGGATCCGCTGGTGACCGGAGGCAATGGCTCAGCCACCATCACGCATGACGACTTCGGGCGGGTGACGGCGATCGGGGGTGCCGATCCCGTGCAGATCACCTGGGGAGCCGACGGATCGATGTCGAGGATGACGCAGGGTGGCGACGACACCTCGATCATCACGATGGAGGACTTCGGCGGCGAGACGATCCTGCGCACGGTCAGCACGGCAACTGGAACCCAGGCGGTGCGGTACGCCGGACCGTTCACTTTCGCTGCGAATGAGAAGGGCGAGCCCGGAGCGGTGATCGCCACGCAGTACTCGCTCCCCGGCAGCGTGCAGGTCAGAGTCGAGCGTGGAGTTGCCACGGCGACGATCCCGGATCTGGATGGCTCGGCCATGGCGACCATCGTCGTGCCCGCGCTCGCCGGTAGATCCGAGGCCAACGGCGAGCTACAGGCGGCGGACCGATTCGGCCCCTATGGCGAGCCATTGGGAGCCACCGCTGGATCGGGCGCAGTCAAGGACTACACCTGGCGCTCGGGTGCTGGCCTGGAGACCCTCCCCGGCTCGGCTTCGGTCACGATCATGGGAGCGCGTGCCTACCACCCGGGCCTGGGTGAGTTCCTCACTCCGGATCCGCTCCTCGATGGCGGCGACGCGCTCTACGCGTACACCTCCGGGGACCCGGTCAACTTCCGTGACCCGTCCGGCGGGAGCGAGCAACCCGAGTGGGCGAAGTGGCTCGCACTGATCGGCGGCGGCATCATGGCCGTTGTCGCTGGAGGAGCTGCGGTCGCCGCCGGCAGGGTCTCGTCCATCGGCGGGGCCAAGGCAGCGGCCTGGATCTCCGGTATCGCCGGTGCTGCGGCCGTGGCCGGGGGTGCCTACCTCGCCGCGACGTCGAATGCGGACTCCGATACCGCTCTATTCTCCGCCGGCGTCGCTATCGCGGCGATCGGCGGCATCAGTGCCGCTGCGGGCATCTACCGCGGGGTCAAGAACGTCGGACGGTTGCGTGAGGCCGCCGCGGCGAAGGTCAAAGCGGCGGAAAACGCGGCGTGGCAGCAGCAGCTTGACCTCGCAGAGGCGATCAAGGCCAAGGCGGCGGAAATGCAGAAGGCCCCAACGCAGATCGTCGAGGCTCCGGTCCAGAAGGCTTCCATGCCCGAATGGGCCGGCTCACTGCGTGAGACTGGCGGTCCTCCGTCGAGGTTCCTGACGAAGGCGCCGGACGGACAGATGACCCTCGGTCAGATCAACAACATGCGGGTGACTCCTGCGGGCGATGGGATGGCGTGGTCTTTCGACAAGGTCTCGCAGACCATGTCGCCGATGGGCCAGTCGGAGTTCGGCATGGCTCAACTGATGGGACGAGTCGAAGGCCGCTACAACAATGTCATCGTCCTCCGGGGCCTCGGCTGATGCCTTCTCTCTAAGCCATCCGCCCCGCTACTGGGCTTGCTTCCCGTGAGGGCCCGCACCTAGGCTCCGCCGACACGGGATAGCGTCTGCTTCGTTCGCGAGAGTCTGTGGCCGCGTCCGGCAATCGAGCATCGAATGTGGAATTCGACATGGAAGCCAATCCCGCGCCGTCTATCGACTACGCAATTCAGCCC
>JBEGMG010000403.1:0-7759 GCA_041183165.1 Actinomycetota bacterium
TCATCGCCGGTCGTCCCCATGAGGCGGTCCGGGCCGCGGGTTCCCGTGATGGTGCATGCCGGGTCCGCGACCGTGAGTGACGGGGCAGGGGCCTCCGGAGGGAGTGTGCTCGCGGATGCAGGGAAGACCACGAAGCCAGTCGCTAGTAGGGCTAGTGCTGCCCCTAGTGTTCGCCCCACCATCTGCATGTCTCCTCTGGCACTGGACTTCGAGTATGGCTGTGTGCGTGCGGCTCGGCAATCTGATGAGAAGCGCACTCGGTGACCGAGGCTTGGAGCAAAAGAAGGGCCCCTGCGTGAGCAGGGGCCCTTCTTAATCAGGTCGGTGCGGATAACCCGTAGGGGCGACCGGCCCACGAGAAGTGGGCGACGTTCCATGAATTCCAGACGTCGGTGACGCGGACGCCCGTGGACGGGCTCGAGGCCTCCACGATCATGCCGCCGCCGATGTACATCGACGCGTGGTGCGCGCCGTTCTTGAAGAAGAAGAGCAGGTCGCCGGGCTGAAGCTCGTCGGGGGAGATCCGGCGCACCTCCTGGGCCTGGACGTAGGAATAGGGGGTGAGGCTCACGCCCACCTGGGCCCAGGCGGCTGCCGTGAGCTTGGTGCAGTCCCAGGAGCTGGGGGGCTGGGCGGCGAAGCTGTAGGGCTTGCCGACCTGCGCGAGTGCGTAGGAGACCACGATGGCGGCGCGGTCGGAGCTGACGCCGGAGCCACCGGAGTAGCCGGCGCCACCACCGCTGTTGTACTCGCCGTTGTCATTGGGTCCGCCGTTGGCTGAGGTGGTCCCGGTCGAGGAGCCCCCGCCTGAGGTGCCGGAGTTGATGGCGGCAGCAGCGGCCGCGGCAGCTGCGCGGGCCTCCGCCTCGCGGCGCGCACGCTCTGCCTCGATCTGCTCGCGAAGCTCGTCCTCGAGGCCGTTGAGATAGGCATCGGCATTGGAGACGGCCTCGTCGAACTCAGCCGAGCGCGCTTCGAGTTCGGCGAGCGCGGACTGCTCGGCCTGCTCCTGCTGGGTGAGCTCGGCGGCCGCCTGAGCGAGTTGGAGTTTGGCCACCTGGGTCTTGCGAAGGGCAGCGCTCTGACCCGAGGCGACGATGTCGAGGACCACGGCCTGGTCGAGGAACTGCTGGGCGTCCTCGACGAGGAGGAGCTGGAGCGAGGAGTCGACTCCACCGGAGCGGTAGGCGGTGGCGGCGTAGCGGCCGATCGTGTCCTGGGTCTCTTCGAGCTGGGCCTTCGCCTTGGCGACCTTGGCCTTGGTCTTGTCGATCTTGCCCTGCACCTGGGAGACGGCGTACTCCGCCTCCTCGACCAGGCCGTGGGCGGCAGCCGCCTTCATCTCAAGGTCTTCGAGATACGCACGGGCGTTCTCGACGTCTTGGCGCAGGTCGGCGCTCGAGGATCCGATGCCCATGAGGCTGGCGGCGGTCAGGGCGCTGACGGACACAGCGGCGATCAGGGCTCGCCTGAGTCGTCTCGGTCGATGCGGCACGGTCATCCTCTATCCCTCTTGCCTACCGGGTGAGCTGTCGGGCTCGGGCGGGGATCGCCCTACGCGCGGTGGTGGTCCACCGTGCGATTCGCCCCAGGAACCTGGGTCCCCGGCTCCTCACTCCTCGCGGAGTTCGGATTCGGCATAGTCGGTTGGTGCGGTCTGTCGTGCGGTCCTGCTGTGTCGCAGCCCCTGTCCTCGGAGCACACCCACCGGTCAACCCGGAAGATCCGCCGTGGTCAGGGACCGGTCCGATGGTAACAGGATGATCACGGTGGGCCAACCGGAGGCCCTGGCCTGTGGAGGAGCCGGGGCAAGGGTGCGAGTCAGCGTTGTTGGACAACGACCGAAAACGTGAGTTCCACGGGGCTGCCGAGGGCGGCCTTGCGGTAGCCCTGCATGGTGCCCGTCCCCGTCGCCTTGGCGTAGGGGCCGGTGCCGCCGATCACGCTGACGGTGCCGCGGAAGGTCGCGTTGGCCGTGCCCGCCTGGTCCTGCGGGCTCGTGGCCCAGCCGCTGACGGAGAGGGCGAGCTTGACGCCGTCGGCCCGGGTGATGGTCACGAATCCGCCGAAGGGACCCGTGCCGCTGACGTAGTCCACGCTGCCGAGGAAGCGCATGTCCGCGGCGGCCTTCCCCCAGCGAGTCGGGCCCTTGAGGTCGTTCCAGCCATAGGTGATGTCGCCGGGCAGGGTCTCCAACGTGGTCCCCGAGCTGGTCAGGTCTACATCGAAGACCAGGTTCTTGGACTTGGCGGCTTGGGCCGGCGTGCCGGCGAGGCCCACGAGGGCGACGAGGCTCGCGGCGGCAAAGGCGGAGATGAGTTGGCGGCGCATGATTCCTCCAGGTGGGGTGGTGGGCGCATGCTAGTGCCCTGCGCCCCTCAGTCGACGCGCAAGCGGAGCGTCGCCTCCTGGCGCCTGTCGCATGCGGTGGGGACGATCTCGGCCCTCGGGTCGAGCCCGCGCCCGATGATGCAGATCCGCCCGCAGAGCGCACAAAGATAGGGCGTCTTCTCGTAGTCGTCATTGCACCACGAGGGCTTGACGCGGTCGCCCTTCGCCCGGCAGTAGTCGCCGAATCTCTGTGCGTACGCCCCACTCCACTTGGTGCGCTTGTTGCACCCGAATGTCGGACGACCGGCGAGTGCTGAGTCCGGGAGGGTGACGCCTCGCATGTCCGCGTCATCGAAGACGGCTGTGCGGATATTGGAACCGGACAGGTCGGCATTGCGCAGGTCGGATCCGGTGAAGTCGACCCCGCGCAGATCGGAGTCCAGGAATTGCGAGTCGCGTAGGTCGGCTCCCGTGAAGCTGTTGGGGATGTAGTAGTCGCCGGACGCTGGGTCGGCCCTGCCCGTGAGGTTGGAGACGGAGATCACGATGTTGCCGCGCGCCCGGGTGAACACCGCTCCGCGCAGGGTCGCGTCCTGGACGGCCAGGCCGCTCACACTGGCTCCGGTGAAGTCGGCAACTTCGATCTCGGTCCCGACCATCGTGGCGACGGGGAGGCGCGCCTGATCGAACTGAACGCCCTGCAGGGTCACCTCGGAGAGGTTGGCCCCGAAGAGGTCGGCGTCCGTGAGGTTGACCGAGGAGAGGGTGGCGCCGCGCAGGTCGGCGTCCGCGAGGGTCGCCCCGGACATGTTGGCCTCGACGATCGTCGCGCCGGTGAGGATGGCACGCGTGAAGTCGGCATCTGACCAGGTGCTCACCCGGGTCGGCGTTCGTCTGATGGTGGTGGAGGGCATCTCTGCGCCCGTGAAGTCCGCGCCCGTGGCGTCCACGCCGGTGAAGGAGGACGCCCCGAACGTGACGTTGCGGACGGTGGCCCGGCGTAGGGAGAGGCCGCCGAAACTGATACCCGTGCTCGCCGAACCCGAGAGGTCCGCGCCTGCCAGGGAGGAGTAGAGGAAGGTGACGTCGTTGAGCAGGGTATCGGTGAGGTTGGCCCGCACCAGTTGTGTCCGCTCGATGTAGGCGCCAGAAAGATCCGACTTGCGGAAGCTCGCCTCGGTGAGGTTCTCGTCAGCGAGACCGCCGGTGAAAGGCAGGACCATCTCCTCGCAGATGGCCCCCGGCTTGAGGTCGCAGCCGTCGACGACGCGAGCGTCGGCGATCGCCGTGGTGATCAGGCCCGAGGCCGCCAGCCCGATGACGAGCGGGACCCCGCGCCGCCAGGCGCGTCTGCGTGTCACGCGCCGAGGGTAGACCAGGCTCAGGTCTCGATGGGTGCTGAAATGAAGGAGATCGAGGGCCGGGCACAATGGCGTGGCACGGGGCGGTAGCTCAGTTGGTCAGAGCAGCGGACTCATAATCCGTCAGGTCGTGGGTTCGAGCCCCACCCGCCCCACGGAAACTCCTATGGGGAGATCTGCGTGCTGCGGCACCTCACTCGCATGACGGCGGCTTGGTGACGGTGATGTCGATGCGGGCCCAGTCCCCGGTCTTCCACGCCCCCGCTCCGGTCCACTCCGCCGCGGTCTTGTCATCGTCCTTGAGCCTCTTAAACGTGAACTCGCCGCCCGCGTAGCTGGGCCATACCTGACCCTTCGACGGAACCGTGTTCGAGGTGCCCTCCGAGAGCCGATCCGTCCACGCGTCGTTGAGGGTGCGCTTACACGCTTTCGTGTCGTTGATGGCCCCGTTGAGATAGGCCTGCGGGTTGTCCATGAGACCGTCGTTGATACGGATCGTGCTGTACGTCGCATCGGAGGCCTCGCCGTCCCACACCCGGATCACGACGTCGATGTCGCTCGGCGTGGAGAAGGCGTAGGCGGCTCGCTGGCCGGCATCCAGGCGGCACTTGCCCGAGGACGTGCCACCTGTGGTGACGCTCAGCCACAGGTTCTTACCGGACGAGTTGTAGACGGCTCCCACGACGCCGTCGTAGTCCCAGCTGTCTGGCTGGTCGGTGATGCTCAGGGGGGACCCGGCGGGAGGACCGGGCGAGCACGTGTTGACCGCGACGACCTCGCCGGAGGCGCTCGCCGATTGGACGTTCGCGGAGTCGGTGGACGCGCCCCCCGACCCGCAGGCGGCGACGAGGAGCACCGTTGACACGGCCACGAGGGATCGAAAAGCAAGACTCATGGGCACAGATTAGGAGCCGCCAGGCGCCAGACCGACCTACGCGTGAGTTGCCCGAACATGGTCTGGACTCCCGGTCGGTCAGGTGGTGGTTTCGAGCCCCACCCGCGCGTCGGGCCGCCGAGGCTGTGCGATGTCGGCTGATCCGTGACACCGCTATAGCTCCGAGGGCGGCCCTCACCCGACTAGCTGCACTCCTTGCGGGTCGTGCAGGTGATCGTGGTGGTCACCGTGGACTCGAGGGTGGCGAACGCCGTACCGGGAGTGAAGAACGTGGTCCCGATGTAGGCGTTCAGGCCGGCGACTGTCGCAGGATCATCGACCATCGCCACGTTGCCGGTGACCAGCTGCCGGTCGGTCCGCTTCCATGTCGCGCCGGACTTCGTGACCTTGCCCTTCGTCACCTTGACGGACATGCCCGTCACCTGGAAGAGGGTGACGCGATCGGAGGTCAGGGCGGCGTAGTCGTCCTTGAAGGTGATCTGACCGGTGGTGCTTCCGTTCGTGCTGCTGTACTCGAGAATGGGGAGCGACAGGTCGATGCGGTTGATCGACGCCCCAATTGCCATGATGCCCGTGTTAGCGACGGTGCCCGGCTTGAAGGGCTTGGTCACCGGGAAGTGAAGGGCCTGGGTGACCGAGGGGTTGGTGCTCGTTGCGGGGGCAAGAGCCTGGAACTGCACGCCCGCCACGCCAAGCTGGGTATACACCTGGGGAAGAATCGTGAGGGCCGTAGATCCGCTGGCCTTGGATGTGACCTTGGCCTGGGCGGGCGCAGCGGCAATACCGACACTGGCGACGAGCGCTGCTGCGGCGGCGAGACTCAGGAATGTGGTGCTCTTGCGCATCGATCCTCCTCTGTACGACGAGGCACCGGTGCGGCCAACGCCATCGGGAGGGAGTCTGGCATATCGGACACCTGATAGCGCGCCAGGGATGACGCCTCTTTTGCTGCCGGGCCAGGCGCTAGACGTCCACGAGGTTGTCGTCCCAGGCCTTGTCGGGACCTTCGACCCGAAGCTGGGGCAGCAGCCTGTCGAGCCAGCCCGGTAGCCACCAGTTCCAGTCCCCGAGGGTGTGCATGAGCGCGGGGACCAGTAGGGAGCGCACGATGAAGGCGTCGATGAAGATGGCGACTGCCAGGCCCAGCCCCATCTGCGAGACCCCGCGCTCGCCGGACAGGGCGAAGGCGAGGAAGACGCAGACCATGATGCCGGCCGCGGCGGTGATCACTCGTCCCGTGTCGGCGAGGCCCGACGCGACCGCGTGGTCGTTGTCCCTGCCGTGCACCCACTCCTCGCGGATCCGGCACATGAGGAAGACCTGGTAGTCCATGGACAGGCCGAAGAGGATCGCGATGAGCGTGACCGGGAGGAACGACTCGATCGGTCCTGCTGCCTGCCCGAAGGGGCCGACCGCCCATCCGGTCTGGTAGACCGCCACGACGATGCCGAGCGACGCCGCTGCGGCGAAGACGTTCATGAGCGCGGCCTTGATGGGGATCGCGATCGACCGGAAGACCCACATGAGCAGCAGGCTGGATACGCCGAGGATCCACACGAGGAACCACACCAGGCGCTCTTGCAGCAGGTCGGTGAACTCGGCCTTGAGGGCCTCCGCGCCGGATGGCGTCGCTCCGACGTCACGGATCGCCTGGAGGAGGTCCTGCGTCGCCGGATCCTGGGGACTGGTGGTCGCGATGACCTGTGCCCACGAGACCTCGTCGTTCGTCTCCATCATCCCGATGGTCGACACTCCGGGGAGGGCTGCGATCGCCTCGTACGTCGCCTCGTCACCGGGCCCGAAGACCGCGAGGATCGGTGAGCCGGCTCCGGGTCCGAATCCCTCGGCCATGATGTCGTAGCCGACCCGGGTCACACTGCCGGGCTGATCGGTGCCTGCATCCGCGTAGCCGAGCCGAATGCCGAGCGCGGGAGCGGCGAACACTCCGAGGAGCAGCAGTGTGCCGACGATGGCGATCACCGAGTGCCGCTCGACGAGCAGGGCCCATCGCTCCCAGCCGCGACCCTGCGAAGCGCGGCCCTCGCGGACCTTGCGCGACAGCACGCGGTCGCCGATGAGTCCGAGGAACGCCGGGAGCAGGGTCCAGGTGGCGATGACCGAGATGGCGACACCAATCGCGATGGCGACGGCGATCCCGCTGATGAAGGGGATCCCGAGGATGAGCAGGGCACCGAGGCACAGGATGACCGCGATGCCGGCGAAGACGACAGCCCGCCCGGAGGTGTCGAAGGCGTCGTTGACCGAGTCGTGGACCGACTTGCCGGAGATCAGCCCCGCGCGGTGGCGCGCCACGATGAACATCGCGTAGTCGATCCCGACGCCGATCGTGATGAGCGAGACGAGCGCGCTGGCGAACGGCGGTATCGACGTGATGTGGCTGGCGAACGTCGTCAGGGCGAAGGCGGCGATCAGGGCGAAGAAGGCGGTCGCGAGGGGAAGTCCGGCAGCGAGCAGTGATCCGAAGGCGAGGATCAGGATGATGCCTGCGGCGATGAAGCCGAGGACTTCGGCGAGCGTCTGCGAAGACGCGCTCGCGGCGCGCACGCTGTCGCCGATGAGTCCAGCGGGGACCGGAGCGGACTCGACGGCCGAGATGATCTGATCCAGGCTCCCCTCGGGAAGGTCGAAAGCACCTCCGGCGAGTGTGATGCTCGTGCCGTGGGTCATGCCGTCCTCGCTGGAGATGAGGATGGCGGGACCGACCTCCTTCACTCCGGGGATCTGCGCGACCCGGGCGAGGACCTCGTCGACCTTGCCCGCATCGGACTCCGGGCCCTGCCAGACCACGGCGATGGTGTCCTGGTATTCCGCGCCGGCGGTGACCTTGGCCGCAGCCACCTGTGCGGCGGAGTTATCGAGGCCACCCTCGATGCGATAGTCGCTGCCCACGGCATTCGCGCCGACGGTCAGGGCAACGAGCAGAGCCACCCAGGCACCGATGACCCACCAGGCTCGGCGTTGCATCACAGAGGCCCAACGCCACCATGTCGATACCTTCATGGAGCCTCCCGTCGCGCGACAGAATAGGGACGCACGTCATGGAGTGGTGCCGGATGTTCGGGTAAATCACGGGACTCGAAGTTGCAGCGTCCCGCTCGCTCCGGAATCCGGGCCGCCGATCCAGGTCAAGGTCCCGATCTCGGTCCAGGAG
>JBEGMG010000404.1:0-4906 GCA_041183165.1 Actinomycetota bacterium
CACGAGCAGGCCCTCCTCGCGTGCCATGCGCCGGGTCATCTCGAAGGAGTCGCGGTCGCTCACCGCGATGACCTCATCGGGGACGGCGGCGTCGTACGTCGTGGGCCAGAAGTCCTCGCCCACTCCCTCGACGAGGTAGGGGCGACCTGTGCCGCCGGAGTAGACGGAGCCCTCGGGGTCGGCGGCGATGATGCGCACGCGCCCGTCGCTGACCTCCTTGAGGTAACTGCCGACGCCGCTGATGGTGCCGCCCGTGCCTGCGCCAGCGACGAAGTGAGTGACGCGGCCGTCGGTCTGCTCCCAGATCTCCGGGCCGGTCGTCTCGTAGTGCGAGCGCGGGTTGTTGGGATTGGAGTACTGATCGGGCTTCCACGCGCCGGGGATCTCGCGCGCCAGGCGATCGCTCACCGAGTAGTAGGAGCGCGGGTCCTCGGGCTCCACGGCCGTGGGACACTCGACCACCTCGGCGCCATAGGCACGCAGGACATCCTGCTTGTCCTTCGACACCTTGTCGGGGCACACGAAGATGCACCTGTAGCCGCGCTGCTGCGCGACGATCGCCAGGCCCACGCCGGTGTTGCCACTCGTCGGCTCGACGATGGTGCCGCCGGGGCCGATGAGGCCCTCCTGCTCGGCGGCCTCGATCATGCGCGTGGCGATGCGGTCCTTCACCGAGCCGCCGGGGTTGAGGTACTCGACCTTGGCGTAGACCGGACATGCGATGTCCGCCACGACCCGGTTCAGCCTCACGAGAGGGGTATTGCCGATGAGCTCGACCACGGACTCCACGACGCGCATGGCAGAGGAGCCTACGCTGTCCCCATGAGCCGGCCATCCGCCATCGCCCTCGCCGAGGGGGTCTTCCGCATCCCGACGCTGGGCGACTTCATCAATTCCTTCGCGTTCGTGAACGCCGACGGATCAGTGACCCTTGTCGACTGCGGGGTGAAACGCGCACCGAAGAAGATCGTCGAAGGGCTGGCCGCCATCGACAAGCACCCCTCTGACGTGCAAGAGATCGTCCTCACCCACGCACACAGCGATCACGCCGGCGGTGCGGCCGAGATGGTGGCGCAGACGAGCGCGGACGGCGTGACCGTCCACGAGCGAGAGGCCGCCTACATCGCCTCCGGCGATGCGCCCCCGCGCGATGCCTCGACGTCGCTCGGGGCGGTCTTCGCGCGCATGCCGGGCGGGGGCTTCGCTCCGACTCCCGTCTCACGCGAGCTCAAGGACGGCGACGTCCTGCCGACAGGTGGGGGGCTGCGCATCATGCACACACCCGGCCACACGCCCGGCCACATCTCGCTCCTCCATCAGCCGTCCGGCGTACTCATCACCGGTGATGCCATCTGGAACATGCGCTCCAAGATGACGTGGCCGGTCGCAGCCTTCTGCACGTCGTTCCGCGAGAACAAGCAGACCGCTCACGTGCTCGGAGAGATCGAGTACGCCGTCGCGGCGTTCACCCACGGCCCGGAGATCCGCGACGACGCACGGGAGCAGGTGCGCGGCTTCCTGCAGCGGGCGTCCCGGAAGTCTGCATGAGACCGGGACCCATCGCCCGCACCGCAGCCGCACTCGGTGCCACCGCCGTGGCGGCCGCGGGGCTGCTCACCGCGCAGGCCTTCGAGGCGCGGCGCCGAATCGGGCGGCGCACGACGGCCGCCCCCTACGCCGACGGCCGGTACGGAAATGGGCCCGGCACCTCGATCCGCCTCGCCATCCTCGGCGACTCCGGTGCCGCTGGGCTGGGAGCGGGGCACCCCGAGGACACGATCGGCGCCATCCTCGCGACGGGGCTGGCGCAGGTGTCGGGTCGCACGGTGACCTTGAGCAACCATGCGGTCATCGGTGCCCAGACGTCGGACCTCGATGGCCAGGTGGACCGGGCGCTGTGGACCAAGCCCCACGTCGCCGTCATCATGATCGGCGCCAATGACATCACCCACGTGGTGCCGCGTTCGCTCTCGGCGCGCCGACTCAGGCGGGCCGTCGCGCGGCTTCGGGAATCAGGCACCGAGGTCGTGATGGCGACCTGCCCGGACCTGGGCACGGTCAAGCCCGTGCCACAGCCGCTGCGCGCCGTGATGCGGCGCGCCTCGCGCCGTCTCGCCGTGGCGCAAGCCGAGGCGACATTGACAGCCGGCGGGCGCCCGGTGTCACTGGGGGCAAGGCTGGGCTCGGGCTTCGACGATCACCCCGACGTCCTGTTCTCCGCCGACCGCTTCCACCCGTCGACCGACGGGTACTCCGCGCTCGCCCAGGCCCTGCTGCCGGAAGTCATCGCGGCGTGGAGTCTGGGCAGCGAGGGCGAGATCCTCCCGGCACTGGCCGAGCCCTCCGAGCAGCGCTAGGCCGCGGCCCCGCGGATGTCAGAGAGTCAGGCGCACACCGCGTAGGTCCGCGGTCACCGCCGAGAGATCGTCTTCGCTCAGCACAAGGGACAGCAGATCCCTGCCGGTCACGGCCACCTGGTCTCCCACCGCCGCGTCCCCGACATCAGGAACGGGGCGGTGAGGAGCGCCGCTGACGTCGGCCGCCCGGTCGGCGAGGCGTTGCGCGAGTGCGCGTGCCCCGGCTGCCCGGCTCGGGTAGTCGCCCCAGGGGGCGGCGAGCCGGGTCAGCGGCATGGTGCGCAGGCGATCGACGACGCGGCCGAGTTCAGTCCTGGCCTCGGACACGCTGCTCACGGGCGGACGCTACCGGAGGCCCTCGGGCCGGCCCCCGCGACGATCACACAGGAAGCGCACGGCCTTGCACCGACCACCGGAGCCTGGCACGATAGTAGTGCCGCGAGAAGCGCAAGCCTCGTCGGAAGTACGCCCCGGATTGGCGCTCGGAGAGTGTCCCGGGGCCTCTGCGTTTCTAGGGCTGGATCACACCGACCACAGAACCACGCGTCGCACGCGGTGCGCGAGCAATGGGTACGTCGCGTGATCGCGACCGCACGGGAGGTCGCTGCGGGCGCCCGCCACGACGTCGGCGATCCACAGCAGTGGCTCTGACTTGGTTACGTGGGCCAGGTTTGTCTCCGGTAGGAGTTCGCCGCGTGCGATGAGTGATTGCCGGGTGCCGTGATCATGCGAGTCCAGGGCGACGAATCCCCTGAGGGGCGCTGACCTCGTCTCGAGCATGAGACTCGACACGCCGAAGTCTCTCTCGAGGGTGGGCAATGCCGTGCTCAGCAACCTCTGGCGCACCCGACGATCCGGCATTCGGCTGCTGACGGGGGCATCCGTCTCAAAGAGCACGCCGTCCCATGAAGGAATCCGCCCGATAGCCTCAGCCACCTCACATCTACGCAGTCTGCTCAAGTCCGAGTAGTGGACGTCGTGGCCCAGGGCCTTCTGGAGAGTCAGCAGCTCGGCGCGGGCTTGGTCCGCCTCTCCGGCAAACAGGATGGCAGCGGCGACCACGTAATGCCCTTGTGTGTCATCGACCCTCCGGCTGCCCGGATGCCGCAGGGGCTTGCGGGACTCATCCAGGTAAGCGACGAGCCTCAATGAATCGTCGACGTCGTGAGTCACTAGACCACTCTGGGACGCCGCGCCGCTCACTGGAAGCGGACAGCTTCACCTGTGGAGGAGAGACCTCAACAAAACGCTCCACCGACCACTGAGCATCAGCTCGCGCATTCCCCCTGCCCGGGCGTCTCTGCGCGGACAGGGGGGAAGTGGGCTACTCGCGCCCGGAGGCGATGATGGCGAAGAGCCGCAGGAACTCCAGGTAGAGCCACACCAGCGTCACGAGGAGTCCGAAGGACATGCGCCAGGACTCGCGCTCGGGCAGGCCCATCGCCACGCCCTGCTTGATGGCCTCGAAGTCGAGCATGAGACTGAACGCCGCGAGGCCGACGCCGAAGATGCACAGGAGCAGGCCGAGCGTGCCGACGCCGTAGAAGCCCCAGCCTCCGCCGACACCGAACATCGCCGCGATGAGGGACGCGATGCCGATGAACATGTACGACACCATCGCGACGAGCATGACCTTCATGAACTTGCTCGTGACCTTGACGATGCCGGTCCCGAAGAGCAGGAGCATGACGCCGAAGGTGGTGAAGGTGGCAAGCACCGCCTGGAGGACGAGGCCCTCGTAGTCGGAGGCGAGCGCGATCTGGTTGTACCAGTAGCTCACTGCGCCGAGCATGATGCCGGAGACGGCGGCGTAAAGGATCGTCAGCGGCGGGCTGACCTTGCGCTTCATCGCGTTGACGAGGCCGAGCACCAGGGTGGCGATCATCGCGCCGAAGACGAGGAGGGTGCCCACACCGGGCATCGCCTCGGTGATCATCCAGCCCGCGAAGGCCATGACGACGGCGATCGCGAACATGATCGCGGACTTGACCATGACGTCGGCGTAGGTGACCCGCTGGTCGACCGGCGCCGGGATCTGGACGCCGGAGTAGATGCCGGCGTCGTCCGCCATGGGGGCAGGGGCGGGTGCGGGAGCACCCACCTGGGCCGAGGCGACCGCGCTGCGGCCCTCCTCGTAGGCGAACCCGGCCCCTGAGCGGCTGGCCTGGGCGGCGTCGCGGTCGATACGGGCGAGGACGGGGTTGGCCGTCTGCATGCTGCTCCTCCTGCGGTGGCGGGGCAGGTTTCCCCACCCCGTGGAGCGGGCCCTCGCCCGCTTCCTCTCCACGTTAACCGATTCGGGCCCGGAAGCAATCCCCACGTGGCGGACGTTCACGGTCAGGAGTCAGGACAGGCCACCTAGGCTGGGCCGCGCCTCCGTAGTCCAATTGGCAGAGACGCCCGGCTTAAACCCGGTCCAGTGAGGGTTCGATCCCCTCCGGAGGCACTTCGTGCCCCCGATCACCGCGTGCCTAGCGGGTCCGTCGCCATGACCCGGAGTGTCCTCGGGGGACTGAAACTCACCGGGTCAACCGGATGCGGATCATCAC
>JBEGMG010000405.1:0-6383 GCA_041183165.1 Actinomycetota bacterium
ACGGGTCGACGGACCTGACGTCAGCCGTCGAGCACATGGCGGCTGACCCGACCGTCGCGTGGCCGACGGCGATCATCCTGCTGGCAACCGGAGCGTGCGCGATCAAGACGGCACAGGTCCCGCTGCATGGATGGCTTCCCAGGACCGTCGATGCCCCCACGCCGGTCTCGGCGCTCATGCATGCGGGCATCATCAATGCGGGAGGCGTGCTGCTCGTCCGGATGGCACCGGCAATCGAGCGGGTTCCAGAGGCCTGGCTGCTGATGTCGATCGTCGCCTCCGCATCGATGCTCGTGGCCGTACCCACGGCGTGGTTCCAGTCGAAGGCCAAGTCCGCCCTCGCCTGGTCCACTGTGGGACAGATGGGATTCATGATGGCGCAGTGCGGCCTGTGCGCCTTCCCCGCAGCCTTCCTGCATGTCCTTGGACACGGAACCTACAAGGCGTGGAGCTTCCTCGGCGCCGGCGAAGTCACTCGCATGCGACATTCGCAAGCGACTCCAGCACGCACCCTGGCACTGCTGGCAATCGGGGCGATATCCTCGCTGGCCGGACTGGCAGCCGTGGTCTGGATGCTGGGCGTTCCCTTCCCGAGCACTCCCGGGAAGCTGGCGCTCACGGCCGTCGTGGGCATCGCCACCGGCCAGTGCTGGGTTGCCCTGCTCGGTGACCCAGGACTCCGATCACGTCGCGCGTCGAGGGCGCTCCTCGCTGCTGCCCTGTCGGTGACGCTTCCCGCCGTCGCCCTGACGCTCTACCTGGCTGCTGCGGCATGGATCGGGATGTCCGCCGAGGCAGGACAGCAGCATGCGGGGCCCGTCGCTTGGATCGCAGCGATCGTCCCAGTGCTCACCATCGCCTGCCTTGCGGTGCTTCATGCCCTGATGCCGCATCTTGAGGGCCACCCGCTTGGTCTGCGGCTTCGCGTGCATGCTGCGAACGGTTTCTACGTGGCGATGCTGTTCAACCGCACGGCTCGCCAGCCCCACCTGACCCACCGACCGATCAACTCAGGAGCCGCCCATGCATGACAGGTCGCCCTCGCTCGCCACGCACGTTACACCCCGCATCCAGCCCTCCGACTTCGTGAAGGCGTGCCTGCAGATCCCGCCCTCATGGGGTCTCGGGTCCTTCGTCGCGGTGAACCCGTTCCTCGGACACGTGGGCGAACCGATTGACCGTGCTGCACGGATCGTGCACGATGGGCTTGGGGCCACGCTCCTGCCGAAGGTCGAGTTCTATCGACGCCGATTCCTGGACGGCGCGTTCTCGTCAGAACATCTCGCCGCAGCAAGCAGTCGGCTCGGCATGTCCCCCGAGGACCTGCTCGCAGTCCTGCATGGAAGGTCCGGTCAGGTCACACGGAGGAGGTTGCCGAACTGGAGCGTCTCCGAGTGGATTGACTGGCGCGAAGGAACGCAGTGGACCCGGCTCGCTTGCAACGCCCTGGCACGTTGGTGCGAGCTTGAGTGCGGCACGAGCAGTCGGCTCCGGGAGACCATGCGCCCCGGGGCCTTCGCGCGCTGGCACCGGTACGCATGCATCGACCTTTCCCTCGACGTGCAGGGCCTGAAGGGCGTCCGGTCCCACATCGCTTCGATGCCCACGGATCCCGAGTCCGCGCTGCGCATGGCAGTGGATGAACTCGGCATCGACGTCACCGAACTGGATGCCTACCTGCTGCGCCTGCTCTCCGGCATCTACGGATGGGCTTCGCAGGCAAGGCGGATCGCATGGGAGCGTGATCGCATGGATCCCGGCGCGGTGCTCGACCTCCTGGCCGCAAGGGCCTGCCTTGACCTTGCGATCGCCCGGTCGCAGGGCACCCAGTCGGGAGGAGTGCATGCGGGGCAGTTGTGCCCGCCGGCCGCCGAGGATGAGCGCAGTCGGCTGGTCCTGCAGGAAGCCTTGGAAGACGCCTACGCCCTTCGACTCATCGACTCGGTGCATCAGCCTCCGCGCCACCCGGCAGTCCGCCCTTGGCTCCAGGTGGTGTTCTGCATCGATGTTCGCTCCGAGCCGATCCGCCGGCACCTCGAGCTGCTCGATCCCGGCGTCCAGACCAAGGGCTTCGCCGGCTTCTTCGGCATCGCGATGGACTGGTCCGGACCGAGCGGATCGTCGCCGCGTTGTCCGGTCCTGCTCAGACCAGCCTGTCGGGTGCACGCACACGGACACCATCGGTCGTGGACCGACGAGCTGCACCAGCGGATCTTCTCGTCGCCGGGCGCCGCCTTCACTGCGGTCGAGGTTGCCGGACTCGCATTCGCCGCAGGCATCGCCATCCGCGAAGCGGGAACCAAGGCCTCGTCACGGCACGAAGAGTCCGCCACGTTCTCGATGTTCCCTGCCGCGGACGGCAGCGGTTTCGATCTGGCCACCCGCGTCGACCTTGCCGAGTCCATCCTGCATGGCATGGGCATGGAGCGTGGCCTTGCGGATGTCGTCGTCCTCTGCGGGCACTCGTCGCGAAGTTCGAACAATCCCCACGCCTCGTCGCTGGACTGCGGGGCGTGCGGCGGTCACGGCGGAGCACCCAACGCTCGCGTCGCCTGCGCACTGCTCAACGACCAGCGAGTCAGGGCCTGCCTGTCCGACAGAGGTTGGGCCATTCCCGAGGACACGATCTTCGTGGCCGCGGTGCACGACACGTCGGATGACTCGATCCGTTTGCTTGACCGCGACCTGCTGCCTGCCTTGCAGACGGAACGCGTCGGTGCAGCCGCCCTGCTGATGGATCGGGCTTCAGCGGCCGCCCGGACCGAACGAGCACCGACCCTTGGCGTCCACACCGGAGTTGGTCGCCCTGATGTGCGGGCATCGCTGCGGCGCAAGGCCTCGGATTGGGCTGAGGTCCGACCCGAGTGGGGCCTCGCCGGCAATGCCGCCTTCATCGCTGCGCGACGATGCCGCACCCGAGGACTCGACCTGTCGGGCCGGGCCTTCCTGCATGACTACGACGAAGGCCTCGACCAGGATGGCAGCCTGCTGGCCCTGATCCTGTCGGCCCCAATGGTGGTGGCATCGTGGATCAACCTGCAGTACCTGGGCTCGACCGTGGACCCGGACGTGCTGGGTTCGGGCGACAAGACGCTGCACAACCGGATCGGTGACATCGGGGTGGTGCTGGGGAGCGAGGGTGACCTGCGGACCGGGCTGCCGCTCCAGTCGGTGCATGACGTGGACGGTGCGTGGAGGCACGAGCCGCTTCGCCTTCAGGTCGTCGTGGAAGCCTCGACGGATCGCATCGACGGCGTCCTGCGGTCCGAGCCCGAGGTCTGTGAACTGGTCGAGAACGGATGGGTTAGGATGTTCTCGCTCTCGCCTGTTGGCGGCCGGACGATGCGATTCGTCCCAGGGGAGGGCTGGGAACCCACCTGACTTGGCACGCAAGCAACGAACCGTCGAACGAACGCGCGCCCGCACCGGCACTCGCGGGAAGGCACGCATCGACCGATCGTCGCCGCAGGCCGAACGAGGATGGACCTTCCTCAGCAATCATGCCCATGTGCTGCTGCTGCTCGCCAAGGAACCCGAGATCCTGCTGCGGGATGCCGCCATCCGTGTGGGCATCACGGAGCGGGCGGTCCAGAGGATCGTCGCTGACCTTGAGCAAGGCCGTTACATCGAGCGCGAACGGTTTGGCCGGCGCAACCGGTACAAGGTGCACCCGGAACTTCCCTTGCGTCATCCGATCGAGGCGCACCGGAAGATCGCGAGCCTCATCGCCCTGGTCATCGACGGCTGATCGGTTCGCCCGACCCGGCTTCCGGAGCCGGGCATGACGTTCACGGGGGCTCGAGTCGCACTGCTCACCCAGCACGGCAAGGAGCGCGTGCTTTCCCCTGCCTTGCTCTCGGGCGTGGGCGCCATGGTCGAGGTGGTCTGCGGCTTCGACACCGACCGGCTCGGCACCTTCACCCGCGAGGTGGGGCGTCGTGATTCACAGCTGGAGACGGCCCGGCAGAAGGCCCGCATCGCGATCGAACTCTCAGGACATGCCGTGGGGTTGGGCAGCGAGGGGGCATTCATTCCCAGCCCGTGGGGCATTGGTTCGTGGAACGTCGAGCTGGTGGCGCTCATCGACACCCGCCTTGGCATCGAAGTCGTCGGCATGGCGCACGGCCCGGCTCGACATGTCCACGGCACGGCACGATCGATCGCAGAGCTCAAGGACATCGCCATGCGGGCGGGCTTCCCGGAACACGGTCTCGTCACCCGGCCTGATGGCCCCGAGGCCCCCGGTGCCGTCAAGGGCATCGTCTCGTGGCCATCCCTGCGGTCGGCGTTCCGGTCGGCACGTGATGCTTCCCCGGACGGCACCGTCTTCGTGGAGAGCGACCTCCGTGCCCACTTCAACCCAACTCGCATGGGAATGATCGCACGGGCCGGTGCCGACCTCGCGGCGCGGCTCGCCACCCCGTGCCCCGCGTGCGGGATTGCGGGATTCGGCTGGCTCGAGTCGGTCACCGGACAGCCGTGCTCTGCTTGCGGCACCGCCACCGAGCAGGTCCGTGCCGACATCCATGCCTGCGTTCGCTGCCCATACCGCGAAGAACGTCCGTACCACGGTGCAGCCTCCCCGGCGCACTGTCCGTGGTGCAACCCCTGAGCATCCCGCAACAGCGCCGCCGACCCTTCTCACTGCCTCGCAACAGGACCAACACAAGGACCAACCACCATGAGCACCACCATCACCGTCGCCAAGGGAGACGGCATCGGACCGGAAATCACCGAAGCCGTCCTTCGCATCCTCGATGCCGCGGACTGCGGTCTTCGGTACGACTTCATCGACGTCGGGGAAAGGGCCTACCTGGCGGGTCACTCCAGCGGCATTCCACCCGAGGCGTGGACGGTGCTGCGCAGGAACGCGGTCTTCCTCAAGGGCCCCATCACGACGCCACAGGGGTCGGGCTACAAGAGCCTGAACGTGACGATACGCAAGACACTCGGCCTGTACGCCAACATCCGTCCGTGCCGCAGCTACCACCCATTCGTCCGGACACCACACCCTGACATGGACGTGGTGGTCGTGCGGGAGAACGAGGAGGATCTCTACGCCGGCATCGAGCATCGCCAGACGACCGACGTCTTCCAGTGCCTGAAGGTGCTCAGCCTGCAGGGCACCGAGAAGATCATCCGCTATGCATTCGAGTACGCACGCGCGAACGCGCGCCGCAAGGTGACCTGCCTGGTCAAGGACAACATTATGAAGCTGACGGACGGAATGTTCTCCGACATGTTCCGCCGCATCGGCCGGGAATACCCCGACATCGGACAGGAGGTGCAGATCATCGACATCGGCACCGCACGCGTGGCGACCCAACCCAGCCGCTACGACGTCATCGTCACGCTCAACCTGTACGGCGACATCCTCAGCGACGTGACGGCGGAACTGGCCGGGAGCGTCGGACTCGCCGGCAGCGCCAACATCGGCGATCGCATCAGCATGTTCGAAGCCATCCACGGAAGCGCACCCGACATTGCCGGACGGGGCATCGCCAATCCCAGTGCCATGCTGAACGCAGCGAGCATGATGCTGTTGCACCTCGGCCAGCCATCGAAGGCCGAAGTCATCCAGAATGCGTGGCTCCGCACCCTCGAGGACGGAGTCCACACGGCGGACATCCATCAGGAAGGGGCATCGCGGCAATGCGTCGGAACCCACGACTTCGCGCAGGCCGTCATCGCGCGGATCGGGCGCAAGCCCTCGTCGCTCCGCAGTGCTGACCTGCGATCCGGCACGAACCTCGCGTTCGAGTATCGGCGGCCTCCCACGAAGCGCGAGCTGTGCGGGGTCGACGTGTTCGTGTGTGACGATTGCACCACACCTGAAGCCCTCGCACGACGGATCGAAGCCGCGCTTGATGGTGTGCTGCGGCTCAAACTCATCACCAATCGCGGCGTCCGGGTCTGGCCAGACGGCTTCCCCGAGACCAGTTGCACCGACCACTGGCGCTGCCGGCTCGTCTCGACCGATGCCGACGTGGGAACGACCACCTACACCCCCATCGGGCGAACGTCGATCATCGAGGCACTCAGTCTCCTTGAACGGGCGGGGATCGAGACCATCAAGACGGAAAATCTCTACCTGTTCGATGGGCAGCGGGGCTTCTCCCTGGGCCAAGGCGAGTGATGCTCACCCGTCCGGGCCCGCCGCCACTGCCCCGCGCGGACTGTGGGTCACGCACCGCGCTTCACGCGCAGCGAGTCGATGCTGAAGTGCCCTGCCCCGGTGCACATGATCGTGCCGAAGCCGATCAGGAAGAGCAGCGCCGGCTCACGCTTGTCCAGCGGATCACCTGAGTGGACCATGAATGCGGCCACGGCCATCGTGGCCGCCACCGGGATCGCAGCCCAACGGGTCCACAGCCCCGCGGCGA
>JBEGMG010000406.1:0-6381 GCA_041183165.1 Actinomycetota bacterium
CCGCGCGTGATGTCGGCCATCATCGTGTGAGTCGTGTACTCCGTCGACCAGGCCAGACTGGCATTGCCCGCACCGAAGCTCACACCCTCGCCGGCAGAGCCGGGGGCGTCCTTCGTTGCACCGCGCGGGCGATCGAAGTTGTTGATGATCGCGGAGAGCGTCATCACCGCAGCGTCGGGATCCGACACCTTCTCCACGAAGTTGGTGTAGTAGACCGCGCGCACGAAGCGACCTACGGATGCGTTGGACGCGGGTAGCGCTGAGGTGGCGATGCCGGAGTCGGGCTGCGTGAAGTCGGCGGTGCCGAACTTCGCGGAGGACTGGTCGACGTTGGTCAGGTGGGTCCAGTTATCCATGTTGGTGAGGTGCCACTCGAAGGACGGGCCATTGGTCATGACGCCGAGGGGGTTGTCGTGGGCGATGAAGGCGCCGTTTGCCCCCTCGATCACGATCGACGCCCCGGTGTGATCGGTGACGAGCAGGTGCAGGGGGAAGGGCACGTTGCCTGCCATGGGCGACCGGGTGGCGTTGACCGGCTGCTTGGCGAGCGCGGCCTTGATGTCGGCCACGGTGGTGAAGTTGCTCAAGAGCCATAGCCCGAGTTGTGTCGCCTCGAGCATGGGCGCGGTGTCACTCGACGCGGGGGTCTCACCGGTGTCGCCGTAGGCCTGATGCGACAGGGCGAGGCCACCGTCGTTGACGCCGCGGATGACGATGAGCGTGCGCCAGTCGATCGCGACACCGTCCTGGGGTAGCTCGCTCGAGACCATCAGGCCGGTGAAGGTATGCGTTGACGACTAGGTGAGCGGATCCTTGCCCGGCACCTGCGAGGTGAAGGCGGTGCCGGCGGGGAAGTAGGCGATCTGCCAGGGCGGGACCTCGGGCAGCTCCATCGTGTTGCCGAGGTAGGGGCGGGACTTGGCGTCGATATAGACCAGACCTGTGCACATAGGTCGAGCCTAGGGCTGGCCCGCCCACAGGGAGTGGGTTTGCCGTCTGCCCCGGTTGAGTCCCCTGCGGGGCAGCGCTAGTCCCTCAGGATTCCCGGCGCGATCCCGTCCTCCACGACGGAGTAGGGGGTGCCGGCATCCTGCGAGACGTAGACGCCGGGTCCGACGCACTTGAGCGTGCCGTCGCCGTAGCGCACCCAGTCCCACTCGAACATCGCCCGCTTGTTCACTCCCATGCGCAGGAAGGTCTCGAGGAACTCCACGTCCCACACCCCTTTGGGGGGTTCCCCCTTGAGGTTGTTGTCGTAGCAGTACCCCCCGAGGTTGAGCTTGCCGTCCACGAGGTCATCCCAGGTCGCCTTCTCGTTCAGCAACTGAATCGGCACCCATCGCAGCTTCATGAGGTTGCCGTGTGAGTCACGGGTGCCGACGGCGTCCGGATGACCGATCTCGTAGGTCTGCTTGCGGAGCCCAACCCCCGAGGTTACGGGGCAGCCGGCGATGCCCACGCCAGCGCAGATGGCGTACCTCTCTGACCCATTCGAGTACCACGGATTGGTCCGGTGCTTGACCTTCTCCTGGACTCCCCACCGGCCGCCATCGGGTAGCAGTGCGCCGCTCGCGCTCATCTTCTCTACGTCGTATCCGTACTCGGCGAGGATGTTGCCGACCCTGTATACGACCGAGGCCGTGAGCGGCTTGCCCTTCCCCTCGCCGCTGAGGATCTTGTGGAGCTTGCCGTCCTTGCCCACGAAGACGATGGTCCCTGGCGGCACCTCGGGAATGCGGTAGTACGCCGAGGCACCCGCGACCGTCCAGCGGTCCTTGGTCGAGAAGATAGCGTCATCAGCGCGGTTCGCCTCGGCCTCGGCATCTAGCTTGTCCTTGAACGTCAACGCCGCAGGTCGCAGGCCGCCGTAAAGGGCGAGCAGGTTGCGGTAGTACAGCATGACGGGGAGGAACTCGCTGGCGAGCTGATGGGTGATGATGGGCAGCCGCTTGGATGCCAGCGCCCCGGGGGCCTTGGTGCTCGAGTCGAAGTCCTGCTTGTTCTTGGTGAGCTTCCACAGGGCGTGCAGCAGCCCGTCCCTGCCCTGGACCACCTTCGTGCCTGCGTAGAACCGCACCGCCTGGTCGATGGATATGTCGATCGCGCCCATGGTCCTAGTGAAGAACCTCTGCGAGATGCGCATGCCATCCGCGACCGACTGGTCGGGCTTGTCCTTGCCGTTGTAGGCGACGCACGTGGCGCCCTTCCTCACGGCAGCCTGGGTGCACCTTGACAGGGCATCCCACGCCTTCAACGCCTGTTCGATGTTCGCTTCAATGGGGGAGAGGTTGGTCACTGCTGTGTTGACGTCCTGATAGTCCTGGGACTTCTGGAGTTCGGTGAGGGCGGTCTCTGTACGCTCCCTATTCTTCTGGATAATTGACTCGATCTTGTCGAGCTTGTTCATGATGTCTTCCAGTGAAGGCTCGTTACGGCACAGAACCTGCTGCGCCACCAGGTCCTCGCAGCTCAGGATCGTGTTGGCCGCGTCGTAGAGCGACGTGGCGAATCCCAGGAAGTTGAAGCGCGGACGTTGCGGCTCCTCCGCAGGCGGCGCGGCAACGGTCGGCGCGCTCGCACCGTGCGTGGGCGGTGCCGGCGCTGCCGTCGCCGCCGGGGCGGCCAGCAGACCGGCGGAGAGGGCCACGCCTGACAGCAGGGCGATGGGACGCAGGATCGGACGAAATGCTGAGCGCATAGGGGGACCTCCTTGAAGACTGGGCGGGAGCCTAGGGCACGGCCCCTGTGGGATGCGCGACGTTGTCCGGGATCCTGGGAAGGGACTCGCGGACGCGTTCGGGTCGATCTCTCGCCATCGTCCCCTGACATCTCCCTACCGACTCTCAAGGCGACGGGGCCCCAACGCAATCTGCTAATCTGCACAGATGCGTACCACCCTCGTCATCCCCGACGACGTCTATAGAGAGGTGAAGGTGACGGCCGCCCGTGAGGGCATCACCGTCACCTCCTTCATCGAGCAGTCGCTTCGCGATGCCCTCGATCGCTCCCGGGGTCGGGCTGAGGTGCGGCTTCCGGTGCTGCCGCAGACGGGGGGCACCCGATCGGACGTCGACCTGCGCGACAACGCCGCCGTCCGCGATCTTCTCGAGGCGGGGGAGTGAGGCACCTCCTCGACGTCAATGTGATCGTCGGGGTGCTTCGCGCAGACTCACCACTGCATGCGCATGCACGCGCCTGGCTCCACGGCACGACGGGTGCGGTCCTCGCGCTGCCCGAGACTCTCGCCGCCGCGGTGCGCGTCCTCACGAATGACCGCATCTGGGCTCAGGTGCCCACCGTCGACGAGGCGACCGTGGCAGTGAACGACCTCGTGGAAGGTGCGCGAATCTCGATCGCCGGATCGAGCCCGGGTGCGTGGCCCGCATTCACGACCTTCGTGGCGTCAGGCCAGATCACGCACCGCGACGTACCCGATGCCATGCTCGCGGCTCAGGCGCGATCGATGGACGCCGAACTCGTCACCTTCGATCGCGGCTTCCGCGACTATCCGGGGCTGCGCGTCCAGATCCTGTAGCCGGTCTGACTACGAGCAGTTGCCGACCGACTCCCCGAGGGTGATGCTCAGGACCTCGTCGATCCCTGCCTGAGGTACGCCGTAGGACGCAAGCGACGCTCGCAGCGCTGAGCACTCGGAGGTGTAGGTGTCGCTCACCTGCTTCCAGCGAGTGCCATCCCAGACGGCGATGGGTGCCGCGAACGACTCCCAGTTGCCGCACTTCTCGTACTGGGCGGGGTCATTACCCCACGTCGTCTTGCGCAGGACTGCTACACGCGGATCGACCCGCAGGAGCGACACGGAGTAGCACCGGTCGGGGAAGTTCTTGATGGGCGCGGCGCCCACGTCGCGCGCCACGGCGCGCATCTTGGCCGTTGATCCCGCACGCCAGGGGGTCTGGTCATCGACGATGGTGAGCCTGCACTTCTCCAGCGGGCTCAGCCGCACGACCTGGCCGATGACCTCCATGATCGCCTTGACGTCGAGGCCGGCATCGACCAGCGCGCGCTCCAGCGGCGTGCACTCCGGTGCCGCCATGTCCGTGACCACCGTGAAGTTGCCTTCGGCGTTCTGCAGTGAGAGATAGCCGGAGGTGTGGCCGGCATCGTCACCGGCCAGGGGCTTGCGGTCTCCGCACGCGCCATTGCGCTCAGGCTTAGCGCCCCACTCGGTCACCCAGGTGAGCGCCACGCGCTTGTCGCCGCGAAACACCAGCGACTTGGTGCAGTTGACCGGGCTCGACGCGTCCGGGACGAGCCCGATCGCTACGGCGATCGCGTGCGAGGCATCGCGCGTGATGGCCTTCCAGCCGTACTTGGGTGCGTCGGCGTACGCCGCGCTGGCGGCGAACGCGGATGACGCCAGAGTGATGGAGAGTGCGGCAGCCACGATCTTGCCGGTGAATCGCATGGGCACAGGCTAGGGAGGCCCGTTCAGGGGTAGCAAGCGTTAGACCGGGCTCAGTGAACGCCGGATCGAGCAGGCGCTCGCCGGCGACGAGGACCACGAGCGGGTAGTGGTATCACCCTGATACCATCGGACCATGGCAATGACCCTGCGGCTGTCCGAAGCCGAGACCGCAGCGCTCCGCGCGACCGCTGACGCGGAGGGCACTTCCATGCAGGAGGTCGCCCAGCGCGCTATCCGCGAGTACGTCTCGCGTCGGCCTCAGCGACTCGATCACGCCATCGCCGAGGTGGCGCAGCGTGACGCCGAGCTCCTCGATCGCCTGAGTCGGTGACCGACCCAGACTTCCTCACGACGCGCGATCTACTGGATATCGCGGCCGGTGTCCTGCCCGCGGTGCAGGTCCGTGACGCCGGCTTGCTCGAGTCCGCAGCAGCGCGGCCGAGGATCACCGTGTTCGGCGACCCGGCCTATCCGGATCTCTTCTCCCAAGCAGGTGCCCTCCTGCACTCGCTCGTGCGCAACCACCCTCTGGTCGATGGCAACAAGCGCCTCGCGTGGTCAGCCGCGCGCGTCTTCCTCCTGATGAACGACGTCGACCTCGAGTACGACGTGGACGATGCCGAGCAGATGGTGCTCCGCGCCGCTCGCGGTGAGGATGACGTGGCGGTCATCGCGAGCTGGCTGAGCGCGCGGGCCGAACTTCGCCCGCGGTGACACCCCCTCGTTGGTTCGGGCAGTGCACGTTGAACCTTCGAGCGTTACCGCTTCTCCTGAGACTCCCTGTGGATAGCGCGGTCAGCGCTTCCGGAAGCAGGATTACCGTCCGTCGGTGCCCCGGACTCCCCGAAACACCAGCTACCCCCATGGCGAGGCCACAACTCTTGCAGCATACAACTCACAGGGTTTACCATGCCGTGGGATGTAGACGTCTCGCTGGTCGAGGCCTGGATTCTTGGCCTGGATCACAAGTCGTATGAGCTGGTGATTGCAGCGCTGGAATTGCTCGAGGAGCGCGGGCCGATGCTGGGGCGCCCGCTCGTGGATTCGGTGAAGGGATCGCGACACAAGAACATGAAGGAACTCAGGCCCGGATCTCAAGGGCGGTCAGAGTTGCGGGTGCTCTTCGCCTTCGATCCCACCCGTCAAGCCGTCCTGCTTGTGGCTGGCGACAAGGCCGGGGCGTGGGAGAGGTGGTACCGAGTGAACCTCCCCCTCGCCGATGACCTGCTCGACCGGCATGTGGCGCGACTCAGTCAGGAAGGCACGTAATGGCAAAGCGGGTGAGCGATGTCGTGAAGCGGCGCCCGGTCGAGCGACGAGCGATAGACGCCCACAAGCGACGCATGCTCGACGAGGTCCGCGCCTACCAACTCCGCGAACTGCGTGAGGCTGCCGAGCTCACTCAGGTTGAGTTGGCCGCACGCCTGGACGTGAGCCAGAACCGAGTGTCCCGCCTTGAGGGCGGTGACCTTGAGCGTTCTCAGATCGACACTCTGCGTCGATACGTCGAAGCCTTGGGAGGCACCCTTCACATCGAGGTGGAGTACGCCGGCACGCGCATCGAGCTCGCCTGACACCCCCCTCACTGTCAGACCCCCCTGGGATAAAGGAGATGTCCGAGCGGGGGCTCGGGCAGGAGGGGGTCCACCATGCAGTTCACCGCTCAGCTCGATGTCGACGTCGTCGCCCTGGAGGCCGAGGATGAGGTGACCTGCCTGGTCTCCCTCACCGCCCCGGTGCCCGAGGAGATCGCCGACCGGCCGGGGGAGACCCTCATCGCGGTGGTCGACCGCTCCGGCTCCATGGACGGCGGCCCCATCGAGGCGGTGCGTACGGCGCTGCACCAGCTGGTCGACCGGCTCAAGCCGCAGGACCGCTTCGGCGTGGTCGTCTTCGACTCCGAGGCGCTCGTGCAGGTGCCCACCCGCCCGATGGCACGTTGGTATGCCTGGTGG
>JBEGMG010000407.1:0-3394 GCA_041183165.1 Actinomycetota bacterium
GACGACCGCCGCGCGGGTCACGCACGGGCGCGGACGGCGTCGGCGAAGGCATCGCCGCGATGGCCGTAGTCGCGGAACATGTCCCACGACGCGCACCCAGGTGCCAGAAGCACCGTGTCACCGGCCTGCGCCAGCCCCGCCGCCCTAGCAACGACCTCGGGCATCGCTTCGGCCGAGGAGTCGGTGACCTCGACGATGGGTACGCCGGGGGCGTGCGCCTCGAGGGCCGCGCGGATCACCCCGCGGTCGACGCCGAGCAGCACGACACCGCGCAGGCGGCCAGCCGCCATCTGCACGAGCTCGTCGAAGGACTGTCCCTTGGCCTGTCCCCCGGCGATCCACACCACCGGGTCGTAGGCCCGCAGCGAAGTGGATGCCGCGTGGGTGTTGGTGGCCTTGGAGTCATCGACGTAGCGCACACCGTCGACCTCCCCCACGAGCGCGATGCGGTGGGGTGCGGGGGTGAATGCGCGTAGGCCGTCGCGCACGGCCGCGGCGGAGACTCCGAAGGACCGCGCGAGGGCAGCGGCGGCGAGTGCATTCGCCACATTGGCGGGCGAGGAGTTGGGGACATCGGCCACCGTGCACAGCTCCTGGGCCGCCGAGGCACGCTCGGCGATGAACGCCCGGTCGACGAGGATGTCGTCGACGACTCCGAGCATCGACAGTCCGGGAATGCCGAGTGTGAATCCCACGGCACGGCACCCTTCGATGACATCGGCATCGCGCACCATCTGCTCGGTCACCGGGTCATCGACGTTGTAGACGGCGGCGACGCGGGTGTGGCGGTAGACGAGTGCCTTGTTGTCGGCGTAGGCCTCCATGGACCCGAAGAAGTCGACGTGGTCGGGGGCGAGGTTGAGGCAGGCCGCGGACTCCGGCGACATCGAGGTGACGAAGGGCATCTGCGTGGCGCTCACCTCGGTGGCGATCACCTGCAGCTCCGGGCGTCGCACCGCGTCGACGAGGGAGGCACCCACATTGCCCGCGGCGGTCGACTCCAGGCCACCGGCGCGCAGGATCGCATCGAGCATGAGGGTCGAGGTCGTCTTGCCGTTGGTGCCGGTGATGCACAGCCACGGTGCGGCTCCCTCGGGTGCACGGATCCGCCAGGCGAGCTCGAGCTCGCCCCACAGCGGGATGCCGCGCTCGATCGCCGATCGGATGATCGGCGCGTGCGGAGGGATGCCCGGCGACACGACGTAGACATCGGTGTCGTCGCCGCAGGAGTCAGCGGACCCCAGGCGTAAGTCGGCGCCGAGGATCTCCAGAATCGTGGCGCGCTCGCGCTGCTTATCGCCGTCACCAGAGTCGATCACCGTCACCTGCGCGCCGAGGTCGAGCAGGGCGTCGGCCGCGGCGAAGCCCGCGATGCCGATACCGGCCACGGTGGCCCGCAGCCCGCTCCAGTCCGAAGCCGAGGAGGTCAGAGCGGAGAGGTCGCGACTCAACCCCGCACCCACTCGGCGTAGAAGGTCATGAGGCCGATCGCGACGACGAAGCCCTGGATGATCCAGAAGCGCACGACGATGTTGATCTCCGGCCACCCCTTCATCTCGAAGTGGTGGTGCAGCGGCGCCATGAGCAGCATGCGCCGGTGGAGGAACTTGTAGGAGGCGACCTGGCCGATGACCGAGAGCGAGATGAGGACGAAGAGCCCGCCGAGCAGAGCGAGCAGCAGCTCGGTGCGGCTGGTGACCGCGAGGCCCGCGATGATGCCGCCGATCGCGAGCGAGCCGGTGTCGCCCATGAAGATGCGCGCCGGAGCGGCGTTGTACCAGAGGAAGGCGAAGCAGGCGCCCGCCGCGGCCGCGGCGACGACGGCGAGATCGAGTGGACTGGCCGTGGGGTAGCAGGCAGCGCTCTCGGTGAAGAAGCACGACTGGCCGTACTGCCACACTCCGATGAGCACGTAGGCCGCGAAGGTCATTGTGGCCGCACCCGTAGCGAGACCGTCGAGACCGTCGGTGAGGTTGACGCCGTTGGTGGTCGCGGTGACGAGGAACCACACCCACAGCACATAGAGCGCGGCGGGAAGCACGAGCGGGGTGTCGCGGATGAAGGAGATCGCGGTCGTCGCGGGTGTCTCCCCCACGGCGTTGGGGAACTGCAGGGCCATGATCGCGAAGGTGAGCGCGACGACGGCCTGGCCGATGAGCTTGGTGCGCGCGCGCAGTCCGGTGGCGCGGCGGCGGAAGATCTTCAGGTAGTCGTCGGCGACGCCCACGGCACCGAGTCCGAGGCCGAGGTAGAGCACGAGCAGTGCCGAGGGCGAGGGCGGCGTCCACCAGATGAGGTGCGTGAGCCCGTAGCCGAGCACGATGCCGGCGAGGATCGCCGCACCGCCCATGGAGGGTGTGCCGCGTTTGCCCTCGTGCTCGGGGTAGGGCTCGTCCTCGGTGGAGACGCGGATCGCCTGGGAGTAGCCGTGCTTGAGCAGCAGCTTGATGAGCAGCGGGGTGCCGATGAAGACCGTGAGCACCGAGATGATCCCGGAGAGGACGACGAGCCTCACGACACGGACTCCGCGCTTGCGGCCGGCTGCAGCAGCGCCTCGGCCACCTTCTCCAGGCCGATGGATCGCGAGGCCTTGACGAGCACGATGTCACCGGGCTGCACCTCCTCGCGCAGCACCGCGATGGCGGTGTCGATGTCGGGCACCCACATCGACTCCTCGCCCCAGGAGCCCTCGTGCGCGGCACCGAGGTGCACGGGGCGCGCGCCCTCGCCCACGGCGACGAGCTTGGAGACGTCGAGGCGCACGACGAGTCGGCCGATGGCGTCATGCTCCTCGATCGAGACATCGCCGAGCTCGCGCATCTCGCCGATGACGGCCCAGGTCCGCCGGCTCGAGCCGTCCTCGCCTCGGCCCATGGCGACGAGTGCCTTGAGTGCGGCGCGCATCGACTCGGGGTTGGCGTTGTAGGCGTCGTTGATGACGGTGACGCCGTCGGGGCGCTCGGTGACCTCCATCCGCCACTTGCTCGGCGACTGATACGTCTCGAGCACGGCGACGATGTCGGCCAGGTCGATCCCGGCCGCCAGGGCGAAGGCCGTGGCGGCGAGCGCATTGGCGACCTGGTGCTCCCCCGAGAGGGTGAGCTGCACGGGCACAGCACTGCCCTGCCAGTGCAGGGTGAAGTGCGGCCGGGCGAGGGCGTCGAGGGTGATGTCGCTCGCGCGCACGCTCGCATCAGCCGACTCACCGAAGGTCATGATCGGCGCCGAGGTGCGCCCCGCCTGCCCCATGACGAGCGGGTTGTCGGCGTGCAGGATCGCGGTGCCGTCGGCGGGCAGGTCGTCGATGATCTCCGCCTTGGCCTCGGCGATGGCCTCGCGGCTGCCGAGGAGCTCGATATGCGCCGAACCCACGTTGATGACGCCCGCGATGCTC
>JBEGMG010000408.1:0-11118 GCA_041183165.1 Actinomycetota bacterium
GCGCGCGCTTCTACACCGTCGTCTCGCGCGACACGGTGGATGCGGACTTCGCCCAGAACAGGCAGCGCTTCCTCGCCGAGCAGGGCTACGCCTATCGCATCGTCGATGCCGACGAGATCGACACGGCCGAGGAGATGGGATGAGCGACGCGCCCGTCGTGTCGGAGCGCCAGCAGCTCAGCGAGTACACCCTTGCCATCTACGCCGCAATCACCCTGCTCGGCGTCATCGCCGCGGCGAGCTGGAAGGGCCTCTTCGTCGACGAGGCCGAACTCACGGTCATCATCATCGCCACCACGGTGACGGTGGCCGTCGCTCACCTGTGGGCATCGGTCGCCGCGCACCGCCTGGTCCACCGCAAGCCCCCGTCGCGAGCGGAGTGGCGAGAGGAACTGCGCAACGCCGCTGCCGTGATCGTCGTCGGCGGCCTCGCCATCGCGGCGTTCATCATCTCGGGCATCTTCGGCATGGACCTCGCAGGTGAGGTCATCGCGACCCTGATCATGCTCATCGCCGTGCTCTTCGTCGTCGGCCTGATCGGAGCCCGCCGCGAGCAGCGGTCCTGGCTCGTGGCTCTGTGGATCGGGCTCCTCGATGCCTCGATTGGCGTCGCCATCCTGCTCGCCAAGGTCATCTTCGGCGGCTAGCCGGCGCGCAGCCCCACGGATCCGTCGAGGCTGAAGGTGATGCTGGAAATCCCGCTGAGGCCGGGGATGGGGATCGAGATGTCGTTCATCGTCACCGATCCGCCAAGCAGGAGCGTGCTCGGATCATCGCCCGGCCGCGGAGTGGCTTCTACGGACATGGGCACATCGACCTGACCCGCCTTGGCATTGCCCGACACGGTCCAGGGATGATCCGCTGCCGCTCCCTCCGCTTCGAAGATGAGCAGGTCGCCATCGAAACGCTTGACGAGGGCACGCGCAGCACCCTGCATGAGGAAGTTAGACGCCTTGAGCTTCTCCAGCGACATCTCGATGCGCAGGCGCACGGTGGACTTCGCCACGTGCAGTCCCCCGCCAGTCACGGGGGCACTCACCTCGAGCGAGGTGGGGAAGTCGTGGGTCTGCAGCGTGATGGGGCTGCCGGGCTCGATCGTCCAGGTGCCAGGGGGTGTCGTCACGGGAGCAAGCCTGCCATGAGTGATGCGGCTGTCTGTCACTATCCGCGGACTCGGGCGCCCGCGGGATCGTAGAACGGGGATCGGCTGCCGCGCGCCACGTGGTCGACGCCGCGCACGCGCACGCTCAGTCGCGTGTCGTGGGGGTCGACGTCGACGCCCACCACCGCCAACCCGATGGCACTCCCGATCGTGTATCCGAAGGCCCCGCTCGTGAGGCGCCCCACCGGCTCCCCATCGACGCACACCGTCTCCTCTCCCCACAGGCGCACTTCCGGGTCCTCCAAGGCCACATGAATCACGCGCGTGGACGGGCCCTGGACACGCTGCTCGAGTGCATGCCGACCCGCGAAGGCGACTTCCTTGTTCCAGGCGACCGCGAAGCCCAGCCCGGCCGAGACGGGATCGTCGTAAGGCCCCATGTCGTGACCAAGGTGCCGGTAGCCCTTCTCCAGCCGCAGTGAATCCAGCGCGAGGTAGCCCACCATGCCGAGCCCCAGATCAGCCCCGGCCTCCGACAGCGCGTCGAGCACATTGACCGACAGATCCGCATCGCAGTAGACCTCGAAGCCAAGCTCACCGGTGAAGCTGACCCGCAAGGCATACGCGAACCCGTCGGCGATCTCGACGCGGCGCCCGGCGAAGTAGGGATGCGCCTCGGCGGACCAGTCGTCGGGCGACACGCGCGACAGCAACTCGCGGCTACGCGGACCGAAGACACCGAGTACGGCGGTGCCCGACGTGAGGTCGGTCACCGTGGCCGCCCGGTCCCGCGACCGTCGCTTGAGGAGCCACAGCATGCGGTGACGGCTCGAGGACGGCGTCACCACGAGGAAGCGGTCCGCGGCCACGCGTGTGACCGTGCCGTCCGCCTCGATTCCGCCGTGGTCGTTGAGGAAAAGGGTGTACACCGCCCGGTCGACGGGCAGATCGACGTCTGCGCTGGCGGCGAACTGAAGGGCTTCGAGCGCTTCCGCGCCTGCGACCTCGAACTTCGCGAACCCACTGAGGTCGATCACCCCCACCGCCTCGCGCACCGTCGCGTGCTCTCGGCCGACGACGTCATGCCACCCGGGGCGACGGAAGTCATAGGCATCGACGAGTGCGGGAGGACCAAACCACAGGGGACGCTCGAGTCCGTTCAGCTCCCCCATCACCGCACCGGCTTCGACGTGGCGCTGATGGAGCGGGGTGCGCCGAACGCCTCGCGGGGTCTCGGACTGGTAGCCGGGCCAGTGCATGGCGTAGAGGCGGCCGAGACTCTCGCGCGTGCGCTCGTGGAGGTAGCGACGATTGGCCTGGTGGTGCGAGAACCGCTGCACATCGACGGCACTGGAGTCGAAGCATGGTGATCCGGACACAATCCAGCGCGCGAGTTCGCGACCGACGCCCGGCGCATAGATGATGCCCTGCGAATTCATGCCCGCGGCGACGAAGAGCCCCGCGACCTCGGCCGTCTCCCCCATGATCAGGGTGGTGTCGGGGGTGAAGCTCTCGGGGGCGTTGATGAACCTGTCGTAGCCAGCCGTGACCAGTGCGGGCACGGCCCTCTCAGCGGCAACCCGGATGTCCTGGATGTGCGGCCAGTCCGGTGCGAAGGTCGCGTGCCCTCCCACGGGGATATCTGCGACAGGGCGAGGGATTCCGCGTGGCTCGAACGCACCGAGGAGGAGGGCGTCACTCTCCGGCCGGATGTAGTAGCTGTTGTCGACATCACGCAGCACGGGCAGGGCGCCGACCTCGGCACCGATGGGCCCGGATTTCACGTGCACATGCTCGGCGGCATACAGCGGCACCGAGACACCGACCAGCGCGGCAAGATCGCGGGTCCAGAGGCCGCCGGCGAGGACGACTGTCGGAGCAGCGATGGAACCCCGGGTGGTGTGCACACCGATGACGCGACCGTCCTCGGTGTCGATGCCCGTGACGGCACAGTGCTCGCGCACAGACACACCCAGGGCATGGGCCGCCTTGGCCAGCCCGAGTGCGGCGTAGCCGGGATTGACGTAGCCGTCGCCGGGGAAGTGAAGGCCGGCAACGATGCCGGCCGGATCCAGCAGGGGCCACAGTCGGCGTATCTGCGCGAGATCGACCATGTGCGCGTCTATGCCGCAGTGGTCCGCCACATCTCGGGCGTAGGCAAGCTCGTCCGCACGCTCGGGCCGGCGTGCCAGGCTGAGGGATCCCGGGGCGGTGAATCCGACATCGACACCGCTGAGGGCACCGAGCGTCGCGTAGAACTCACGCCCGTAGGCGGCAAGCTCCGTCAGGGTGTGCGTGCCCCGCGCACCGGCGATCAGGCCGGCGGCATGCCAGGTCGTCCCGCTCGTCAGGGTGTCGCGCTCGCACAAGACGACATCGGTGACGCCCTCGCGAGCAAGGTGGTAGGCGATGCTCGCACCGATGATGCCACCGCCCACGATGACGACCTCGGCCTGCGCCGGGGGATCATCGGATGCCTCCGGGGCGAAGCTCGCGGCCGTCAGGCTCCGATCGGCAAGGCGGTCCATGAGATCAGTCTGCCCTGCCGGGGGCGTGCGTCCACCCTCTTGACACCACTAAGGCAACAGGTGGCGCCAAAGGCATGTCTCGCAGCAGGGGGTGTTCGTGGTCCGGTCGGGTTTGGCGCGCACGATGGAGGAAGAGGAGTCGTGTTGGCCTAGGCTCCGACCCGAGGAGGGGTAGTGGTAGCCGTGTCCAGTGGCGAGCGGTGTCCGGGATGCGGGATCGTCCTGCCAGCGCTTCCCGGAACTCCGCACCGTTACATGATCGCCTCGGCAGCTTGCTGGGCTGGGTACGGGGAGCTGCTCGCGGTTCAGTACGCCGAGCCTGCTCGCATGGGTTACCACCAGCTAGTCGTGGACGCGTACGCGGTGCAGCACCCGGGTGGAGTCCTGCCGCAGCAGGTTCAGTCCGTCGGCATCCACCTGATGACCTTGGCACTGTTTCTTGAGGACGGCACAGACCCCGCAATGGGTACCAGCTTGCATCGGGCGATGGTGACCCGCCCGGTGTTCCATTACCTGCCGCGCCCCGTGTCATGCGGTGAGCTGACGTACGCCGATGTTCCTCTGAGTGGTCCCGTCGATGCGGCGCGGTCGGCGGCGTACGCCTGGGCGGGCAGCGTGTGGTCGGCTTGGGGGGAACACCACTCAACGGTGCACTCGTGGCTCAAGGAGTCCGGGCTTCGAGAGTGACGTACGCGGTCGGTGCGTCGCACCGCCGTGCTCGGACATACCGTTCCCCGAACGAGCCCCCATCACCCTTATCGGTGAGACACGACTGGCGGCAAGCTCCGCCGGATCGAGCAGGCGCGTGCCGCCGCGGAACGGAGCCGCGGCTTCGCGGTCCCGTGAAGTGGCGCGCCGGTGACCCACTCCATGCCTAGGATCCAGCCAGCCTTCGTCTCGTGCCCGATACGCGTAGTGGCGCTAGCGCACGCGCTTGCGCTCGGGGTCGTAGAAGGGTGCAAACTGCAGTGTCGCCGGGTAGGACTCACCGTTGACGACGACCTCGAAGCCACCGCTGGCGAGCCAGTCCGCGGTCACGCCATCAGCATTGTCCATCGTGGCGAGGCCAACACAGGTGCCCAGGGTGTGCCCAAAGCCGCCCACCTGGACGTAGCCGACCCACGCGCCATCCTTGTAGACCGGCTCGCTGCCGTGCAACAGCGGAGCCGGATCGTCGACGCGAAGTGGTACGAGTCGGCTGGTCCGATCCGCACGCAACGCCTCAAGGGCGGCTCGCCCACGGAAGTCGACCGGCTTGTCCCACGCGACGGCGAAGGACAGGCCGGCCGAGACCGGAGTGTCGGTGACGTCGATGTCGACGGCGTAGTCGCGGTAGGCCTTCTCCAGGCGCAGGCCGTGCATGGCAGCAAGGCCCACGGGGCGGAAGCCGAGATCTTCGCCGGCGGCAGCGAGCGTCTGCCACACCGACACTGCTTGATCGCTCGGGATGAGGAGCTCGAAGCCCAACTCGCCGACGTAGGTGACGCGCAGCGCCGTGAGCCGCGAGTAGCCAATCTCGATCTCACGAGCAGTGAGATAGGGGAAGGCCTCCTCGGACAGGTCGTCAGGGCTCACCCGCTGCAAGAGCTCCCGCGACTTCGGCCCCTGGATGGTGAGCAGGCAGTACGCCGCGGACATGTCGGTGACGGCGGCGAACTCCCCTGGACGCAGCTCATCGCGCAGCATGCGTTCAACCCGGCGGTGCGTGACGTCGGAGACGATGACCATGAAGCGGTCCTCGGCGAGGCGCGTCACGGTGAGGTCAGCCTCGATCCCCCCGCGGTCATTGCACCACTGGGTGTAGGTCACGGCCCCGACATCGCCCGCGACGGCATTGGCGCTGAGACGGTCGAGGACTGCCGCGGCATCTGGGCCCTGGACGAGGAACTTCGACATCAACGTCATGTCCATCGCGCCGACAGCCTCGCGCACCGTGCGATGCTCCTCGGCCACCCACGGCCCCCAGAATCCGCGGCCCCAGGTCCAGGGGATCTCACGCTCGGGCTCGCCCTCGGGGTAGAACCACTCGACGAACTCCCATCCCGCGGAGTCGGCGAAGTGCGCGCGATGGGCGACCCAGACATCGTGCAGCGGCGAACGTCGGATGCTGCGCGCCGTGTGGTTGTGGAATGTCGGGTAGCCGCCGTCTCCGAAGAGCACGCCGAGCTGCTCCACGATCCGCTCGGACCGGAAGCGATGGGAGTTCTGGAAGGGCAGGCCGCGCTCGATGGTGTAGCCGGCGATGTCCATCGGGCAGGTCCCCGTGGTGATCCAGCGCGCCATCAGGCTGCCGACCCCGCCACCGAGCAGGATGCCCACGGAGTTGAGACCCGCAGCGATCCACAGACCGTCCACTTCCGGGGCCGGACCGAGCATGGGGGCCGCGTCAGCGGTGAAACTCTCAGGACCGCAGAAGAAGGTCCGCACGCCCGCATCGGCCAACGAGGGGATGCGCTCCATCGCCCGCTCCAGGAAGGGTGTCATCCGCTCCCAATCGGGTGGGATCACGCCAAAGGCGAAGTCCTCGGGCGCTCCCTCGGGGTGCCAGCCCGCGGCCTCGGGCTCGAAGAGCCCGACGAGCATGCCGCCGCCTTCTTCGCGGAAGTAGCCATAGCAATCGAGGTCCTCAATGATGGGCAGGTCTCGATGCACACCCTCCATCGGCTCGGTGAGCAGGTAATAGTGCTCGGCGGCCTGCAGGGGGACGTCGACGCCGACCTTGGCCGCGAGTTGGCGGGTCCACAACCCCGCTGCGAGCACTACGGTCCCCGCTTCGACGTCTCCGTGATCGGTCGTCACGCCGGTGATGCGATCACCGGCGCGGAGGAATCCGGTCACGAGAATGCCCTCGGCGATTGTTGCTCCACGCGATTTGGCGCCCTTGGCCATCGCCGTGGCGACGCCGACGGGATCGGCGCGGCCCTCGTCGGCCACATAGGAACCGCCCACGAGATCGTCGATCTTGGCAAGGGGCCAGAGTTCGGCGATCCGCTCGGGTGTCACGATCTCGTTGGGGACGCCGTAGCCGACCTGGAAGTCGCGCTCGCGCACAAGTGTCTCCATGCGCTCCGGCGTCGTGGCCACGGAGAGGTGCCCGACGGGTCGGAACCCGGTCGAGTGACCGGTCTCCTCCTCGAGCCGCTCGTAGAGGTCGCGGGAGTAGCGGCACATCCACAGCGATGTCTCGTCGTGGAAGCCCGCGCTCGTGATGAGTCCCGCAGCGTGCCAGGTGGTGCCGGCGGTGAGCTGATGCTTCTCGATGAGCAGCACGTCGTTCACGCCGAGTTGGGTCAGGTGATAGGCGATCGAGCAGCCGATCACTCCGCCCCCCACGATGACAACCTCGGCTCGGCTGGGCAGCGCAACCACTGTTCCTCCATTGACAGGCGCCCCGCGGGCGCAGCGATACGTGCGGTCGGACTAGAGCGTGCCGGCGAGGGATCCCACGTCGGTGTTTTCACCCTGCTTGCGCGACCAGCGACGATACGCCAGCCAGCCCAGGACGATGACGAGAGCGGAGACGACCAGGATGATCGTCGCCATGGCGTTGAGTGCAGGTGTCGGTGCCGCCCGCGCCGTCTGGTAGATGCGCATGGACGTCGTCTCGGTGGACGCATCCGAAGACAGGTAGCGGACGATGACAAAGTCGTCGAGCACATCAGCGAAGACGAGGATCGAGCTCACCAGGATTGCCGGGAAGAGCATCGGCAGGATGATGCGCCGGATGGCACCGATGGCGCTTGCCCCGAGATCGCGTGCCGCTTCCTCATAGTGGGCGCCGATGGTGAGCAGGCGTGCCCGGCAGATCACGATCGGGTAGGCGAGCTGGAAGGTCACCAGCCCGATCACCTGCGCCCAGGTGCCCAGGCCGAATGGCGTGGCGAGGTACGTGATCATGAAGAGCAGGCCGATGGCCAGGGCGATTTCTGGAATCACGAAGGTGATGAGCGCGAGGAAGTTGGCGCCCTGGGGCAGCCGGCCACGCCAGCGGTCGAGGGCGAGTGCGAAGAGGACGCCCAGCGGGACCGTGATCACGGTGGCCAGGATGGCAAGGAGCACCGTGTGCGACAGCGCATTGCGGATCGACTCGTCATTGATGACCGAACCGGTCGGATCCCACGTGTACCAGCGCAGCGAGAATCCCTGCCATGTGCTCCGTGACCGCCCGGCGTTGAAGGAGAAGAGCACGGTGATCGCGACGGGCACGAGTGCCCAGAGCAGGTAGATCGCAGTGATGGCGCCGAGCCCGTACGCGCGTGAATCCGATGACCCGCGGATCCGACGGCGACGCGGGCTCCCCGCCTCCTCCAGAATTGCCTCAGCAGGCGCTGCCGACACGGTCATGAGCGCACCTCCGCCTTGGCGTTGCTGCGCGTGTAGAGGATCATCGGCACAAGCAGCACGAGCAGCACGAGGATGAGCAGGGCACCCGCCTGGCCGGACTGCCCCGGCGTCGCGATGGACAGGTTGATGAGGTTGCCGATCATCGCGGTGTTGGGCGACTTGGACAGCATGTCGGAGGTGAAGTAGTCGCCCATCATCGGCAGGGCGATGAGTAGCGTGCCGGCAGCGATCCCGGGCAGGCTCATCGGCAGGATGACGCGCCGGAAGAGGTCGAAGCCGCTGGCCCCGAGATCGCGGGCAGCCTCCAGGAGGCTGGGGCTGATGCGGTCGAGCGCGGCGAAGAGCGGCAGGAGCATGTAGGGCACGTAGCCGTAGACGAGACCCATGACGACGACATAGGGGTTGCCGCTCAGCCAGTTGATCTCGAGCGGAATGGCTCCGCCGAGGGTGATGATCGCGTTGACCAGCCCATCAGGCTGGAGGAGGTTGATCCAGGCGAGCATGCGCATCATGTAGGAGATGAAGAAGGGGGCGACGAGCAGCGCGAGGACGAGTCCGCGGTACTTGCCGGCGTACCTTGCCGTGAAGTAGGCCACGGGAAACGAGATGAGCAGGCAGGCGACGACCGCGATGCAGACGTAGAGGATCGTGCGCAGGACTGCCGGAAGATAGAAGTTGTTGGGCCCGAAGAGTCGGTCCCAGACGACCTGCAACTGCGTGAACTGCCACTCCAGCGGATTCCAGATGGGCACGGGCGAGCGGAAGATCGGATCGACCGTGCCGAAGGCGACGCAGAAGACGACGTAGAGGGGGATCAGGAAGAAGAGGGCGATCCACACCATCGCGGGCAGGCCGAGGATCGGCCAGAGGAACCGCGTGGAGCGATCGCCCACTTACGCACCGGCCTTGAACTGCTGCCAGATAGCCTGGTACTCCGCCTCGACTGCCGGCGGCAGCTCCAGGAGCGGGTAGCCCACCTGGAACCACTCGGGCTTGACGACGGCGGCGGCGAGGTTCTCCGGCACGTAGCCGTCGGCCACCATCGACTCGGGCGTGAGCGCCCGCAGCGGCGGCTGGTAGCCGACCCACGAGAAGTTCTTCAGCGAGACGTCGGTGCCGAGCATGTAGTTGAGGAAGTGGTGCGCCATGACGGGGTTCTCGCCGCTCTTGGGCAGGATCATGAAGTCGTTGCCGATCAAGCCCTGCCCCGTGGGAGGGCTCCAGTAGCGCAGCACGGACGGATCGACGCCTTCTGGCATGTAGTACTGGCCGGTGATCATGTCGCCGGACCAGCACTGCGAGAGCGAGAGCACTCCCTCGGGGATGTCGGTGTAGCCGGTGATCGTCACGCGCGGCTGGCTGAGCGACAGCATCTCGAGCATGGCGTCACGAGCGGCACCCAGGACCGCCGGGTCCTCGGTGTTCACATCGGTGCCGCCATCGCGCAGGATGGTCATCCCGATGACCTCGCGATCGTCGTCGAGCACGGCGATCTCACCGGCGTACTTGGAGTCCCAGAAGACGTCGTACGGGTTGGGACGCGCACCGATATCCTCGGGGATGAGGTCCGCGCGCCAGCCGATTCCGGTCGTGTAGATCACGTAGGGCACGGTGTACTGCCATTCGAGGTCGTACCAGGGGTTCTGGAACTCCTCCCAGACATCCGCGATGTTGGGGATGTAGTCGTGGTTCAGGGGCCGGATGAGGTCGCCGTACACCAGGCGCCCCATGTAGTTGTAGGACAGGAAGCTCACGTCGTAGGGCACGCTGCCGCCCCGGATCTTGGTGAGGGCCTCGGGGTAGTCGTTGATGGTGGAGTACTCCACCTTCACGCCGTAGTCGGCGTACTCCTTCTCGAAGTCCTTGATGACCGCCTTGTCGAGGTAGTCCGGGTAGTTGTAGATGCGCAGTGTGGCGTTGGCCTCGGGCTCCAGGCCGGAGGCGATCGGCTCGTTGCCGGGGTTGATGGGCCACTTCACGGGGTTCTGGGGCGAGGCGATCGGGATGGCGCTCGGACTCGGGGCGGCCGATCCCGAGGCGGCACCGGACGACGTCGCCGCTCCCGTCGGCCCGCTCAACGGCTGATCGCGCGCACAGGCGGCGAGGGCCCAGGCCCCCGGGAGGGCGAGGGCGGATGCCTGGAGAAGGCGTCGGCGTGACACAGGACGGCGGGGGGACGGCGGCACGGCAATTCCTCGACTTCCCTCGGCGACGGCGGACCGTGCCTAGACTGAGCCACTGTTCAGGGTTTGGCAAGGACTTCGCCTAATTCGCAGGAGGTCGCGTCGTGATCGAGCCCCAGGCTCGGCGCCGGTGAACGGCGGCAGCGTCGAGGTCGTCGCTCTTCACAAGTCCTACGACGAGGTCCCCGCGGTGCGAGGAATCGACCTGTCGATCTCAGCCGGTGAGTTCTTCAGCCTGCTCGGACCGTCAGGTTGCGGCAAGACCACGACCCTGCGGATGATCGCCGGATTCGAGACGCCCACCTCCGGGGAGATCCGGATCGATGGCTCGGACGTCTCGCGTGTCCCCGCCAACGACCGGCCGATCAACACCGTCTTCCAGAACTACGCACTCTTTCCCTTCATGTCGGTCGAGGACAACGTGGGCTTCGGCCTTCGCTATCAGAAGGTCGGCAAGGCTGACGCGAAGCGCAAGGTCGGCGAGGCCCTCGAGATGGTGCGCATGGGCCAGTACGCCAAGCGGCGTCCGGGGCAGCTCTCGGGCGGCCAGCAGCAGCGCGTTGCGCTCGCGCGCGCCATCGTCCTGGGTCCGCGCGTGCTCCTGCTCGACGAGCCCCTCGGCGCATTGGACGCCAAGTTGCGCAAGGCCCTGCAGATCGAGCTGAAATCACTGCAGGAGACTCTCGGGATCACCTTCATCTACGTGACGCATGATCAGGAGGAAGCGCTCACCATGTCCGACCGCATGGCCGTGATGGCCGGCGGACTACTCGAGCAGGTGGGCACGCCCGCGGAGGTCTACGACTCTCCCGCTACGGCGTACGTGGCGGACTTCCTGGGCAATGCCAACGTCCTTCCAGTCGAGGTCATCGGCTCGGCCGGTGACGGTCGCACCGAGATACGTGTCGGCGGTCAGGCCATCGCGTGCCGCGGCATCGCTGCACCGGGCGACGACGTACGCC
>JBEGMG010000409.1:0-3278 GCA_041183165.1 Actinomycetota bacterium
TCACGACACCCTTCCGAGTGGTGTCGGTATGGCACGGAGGCGTGCCGGACTTGCAGGAGCAGGTGCGCGAGGTCGCTCGCGTGCTCGCCGAGCGGCAACCTGCACGACATCTAGCGATCGACTGCCAGGAATGCATCTGCGTCGCCTTCTACTCCCCCGACTCGCCCTCGGATGTCAATGAATCCGTGCGCGCGTTCGGGCAGGACATGGCCTCAGCAGATGAACGTCTACTGGCGGGCGCAGGACGCCTGACCACTCGCCTGGGCCACACCGCCAAGTCGAAGGCCGATGCCGACAAGGTGGTGAGCTACCTACGGCGGACACCCGGCCAGCGCGTGGGGAGCGTCAACACGCTGCGCTCGCAGATCACCCTCATGCGCCTGGTGGAGATCCTCGACGGCCAGTTCGAGCCGCTGGCCGACGCCCTTCGACCGCTCACGGCGCTGCAGGCGGAGGATCGCGACGAGGCGATGCGCACACTGGATGCCTACTTCCGCAATCCGGGCAACGCATCTGAGGCGGCCCGCGAACTCCACATCCACCCCAACACCTTCCGCTACCGCATCGCGAAGGTGGCCGACCTGCTCGGGGTCGACCTCGAGGATCGCGACACCCGCCTCATCGTGGAGCTGGAGCTCCTCCGCCACCGCTTCGGCGCCTGAGCCGGGACAAAGGGCGACCCCTCGCCGGTTCGGGGGGGATCCTGCGAGGGGTCGCGCCGCTACCGTAACCCCTCATCCCCGCGGAAGCGACTGTCGAAACTCACAAGTTTGGGGTCCCCCTCTGTGAACATTGACCAATCGCTGACCGGTGACCAGCGCCCCCCAGCGCCTCATGCTCACGCGCGTGTGGGGTTAATCACTCGATGCGCGCCGCGAATTCACACCTGTGCGAGCCAGTCGCACCGCCGTATAGATGAGTAGCGCCGCGAAGAGCCAGGTGAGCAGGGTGAGCGGAAGCCGCAGCGCCAATGCCGCTCCCACGAGGCCGCCCACGATCCCGCCGAGCCCCAGCAACGCGCCCGAGCGCCAGTCGGTGGTGCCCTGTCGTGACTGGCGCAGCGCTCCCATGAGGGCGATAGGCCCCATCACCGCAAGCGAGGTGCCTGCCGCCAGCCTGATGTCGTAATGGAAGGCCGTGACGAGGAGAGGCACCAGGAGGATTCCCCCGCCGATGCCGAAGAGTGCGGAGAGGATTCCCATCGCCACGCCGCTCGCGGCGTAGGCGATCACGATCGCGGGATCGATCTCAGGGGGGATTCCTGCCGCATCGGAGACCGGTGTGGTGACCATGCGGAGTGCGGCAGCGAAGAGGATGGCCGCGAAGGCGACCTGCAGCACCCAACTGCGCAGCCGGGCCACGAGCGCACTGCCGGCGACGGCCCCGATCAGGCCACCGACGAGCACCGCCCCTGCCGCGGTCCAGACCACATCGCCCGCTACGGCGTACTGCACCAGCCCCGCGGTCGCCGCCATGGCCACCATGACCAGCGACGTCGCCTGGGCCTGCTTCTGCCCCCAGTCGCGCACGAGCACGAGGTAGGGCACGAGCACGATCCCGCCGCCGACGCCGAAGAGGCCCGAGACCACGCCCGCACCTGCGCCGACTCCGACGTCGCGCGCCCCTGCCGCTGGCATCGTCGACCTCCCCGGGACGCCAAGGTGGCTTCCGGCGCCGACGATAGCCTGCCCACGTGCCCCGACCCGCGACCCTCGATCACGTCGTCATCCGTGCGGCGGACCTCGAGTCAGGTGCGGCGTACGCCGCCGACGAACTCGGGATCACCATGGTCGCCGGTGGCGCGCACGCGGCGATGGGCACGCACAACATCCTAAGCGGACTGGGCGGACTGAGCGGTCCCTACCTCGAGGTGATCGCCATCGACCCGTCGGCCGACGCACCGGATCGGGCTCGATGGTTTGCCCTCGATGAGATGCCCGAGACCGCCGATCCTCACCTCTCCGCGTGGATCCTGCGCGTCGATGATCCGGTGCCCAGCGACGAGACCGGTCCGGCACTCGCGCTCGCCCGCGGTGACCTCCGTTGGCGCGTCACCGTGCGCGACGACGGCCGCATGCCCTACGACGGCGTGGGCCCGGCACTCATCGCCTGGGACGACGCTGCGCCGTCACTGCCGCCCGGCGAGGCTCGGCTCATCTCCGTCATCGCCGTCCACCCGGACGCGACACGGCTCAGCGACTTCCTCGACGACCTAGACCTCGCCGCCCCGGTGAGCGTGCAGGCGGGCGAGTCGCCCCGTTTGCTCGCCGCCTTCGACACCCCGCTGGGCCCGCGCATCCTCACGAGCGACGCCCGCGGCATCGATGTGATCACCGAACGTCAGGCAGCGATGGACCTCTTCCATCGCACGTGGCGCTACCTCGACCGCGAGGATCGCGTCGCCGAGCACGATGAGGCGATGATCGCGAGCGCGGAGGCAAGCCTGTGGCATTGGCGCCGCGTGGGAGCTGCGACCCAGTGGGCGATCGGTGAGTGGCAGTGCAGCCGTGTGCACTCCGTTCTCGGCGATGGCGAGCGTGCTCTGGCGCATGCGCAGCGCTGCCTCGCGATCGCCGAGGCCGATCGGGTCGATGACTTCGTGCCCGCTTCGGCGCACGAGGCCCTCTCCCGCGCTTACGCCGTACTCGGAGACATGGAGGCGGCGCGCGAGGAGCGCAACCTCTCCTATCGACTCGCCGTCGAGCTCGACGATGAGGAGCGCGACGTGATCGAGCATGACCTTGGGACCATCCCCATCCCCCTAGGGTGACTCCGTGAGCACGCCTGGTGAATCCACTCCCGCGCACTGGGACGCGGCCTACACCGCGGGCGACACCACGCGCGGGTGGTACCAGTCGCAAGCGACGATGTCGCTGCGCCTCATCCAGTCCACCGGTTTGCCCGCCACGTCGAGCATCGTCGACGTGGGATCGGGTGCCTCGGTGCTCGTCGATGACCTCTTGGCCGCCGGCTACTCCAACATCACGTGCATGGACCACTCCCCCGTCGGCCTCCAGGTCGCCCGCGACCGCCTGGGTGATCGCGCGCGCGACGTCGACTGGATCGTCGCGGACCTGCTCACCTGGGATCCGCCCCGCACCTACGACATCTGGCACGACCGCGCGGTGCTCCACTTCCTCCTCGATGAAGCCGATGTCGCGGCGTACCGCCGCACGATGCTCGCCGGCACGCATGCGGGCTCATGGCTCGTGCTCGGGGTCTTCGGTCCCGAGGGCCCACAGATGTGCGCGGGCCTGCCCGTCCGCCGCTACGACGAC
>JBEGMG010000410.1:0-7248 GCA_041183165.1 Actinomycetota bacterium
GGGAGGTGATCGACGCCGCCAGCACCAAGCCCTTCGGCTTCATGCCCTTCTATCCGGGCCCCGGCCTGGGCGGCCACTGCATCCCGATCGACCCCTTCTACCTGACCTGGAAGGCCAAGGAAGTCGGCGTGAGCACGCGCTTCATCGAGCTCGCCGGCGAGGTCAACACCGGCATGCCGCACTTCGTCATCGACAAGGTGATGCATGCGCTCAACGACCACGGCAAGGCGCTCAAGGGCGCGAAGGTCCTGGTACTCGGCGTGGCGTACAAGAAGAACATCGACGACCCCCGCGAGACGCCTGCCGCCGAGATCATCGAGCTGCTGATGGACCGCGGCGCGCAGGTGAGCTACCACGACCCGCACATCCCGACGTTCCCGCGCATGCGCAAGCACACGATCCCGCTGGCCAGCGTGCCGCTCGATGCCGCCACGCTGAAGGCGGCGGACTGCGTGCTCGTCGTGACCGACCACGATGCGGTCGACTACCAGGCGGTCGCCGCGAACGCCCCGCTCGTGGTCGACACGCGCAACGCCATGCGCAAGACGACCGGCGGCCACGTGGTGCTGGCCTGAGGGATCCGAACTTCCTCGGCAGGGCCCCGGGTCACCGCCTCCAGGGCATGAAGCAGCCCGCCACTCCGCCTCGCGGATGGCACCATGTGCCTGCATGGCATGCACCTCCCCGACTAGGCTCCGGAGGTCCACGATGCCGCTGATCGATCGAACCGTCCCCCTGCCTCCTGCATGGCCGCCACCCAAGACGGTTGCGGAGTACGAGTCGATCGTGAACTACCTGCTTCGCCGGGATCCCATCGGGTACCGGATCCACCTGTCGCTGGCGTGCTTGGCCTTGCTCCTGGCACCACTCTGGCAGGCGCCGAGCGCAATCGCCTTCGGGATGCTGGCGGGCTACGCATTGCTTCGGCTGCCGAACACCTGGCGCTGCTGCTCGGCACTCTTCGTCGAGCCTGCCATGGTGGCGTGGCTGGTCTTCGGCCTGGTCCTTGCATTGAGCATCACGTGGAATCCATTCGGTCCCGCGCGCGGGCTCGATCACCTGGCAGCGTGGCGCGTCATGCTCTACCCGGCCTTGCTCCTTCCGGTGCTCCCAGCCCGAAGGCTCCTGCTGGCAGCCATGCTGGTCGGGTGCTTGGCCCAGTTGGCACTCATGATCGTCGTGGGAAACGCGATGCCGGGCTACCGCTGGATCGGGCCGTTGCACAACGTGAACATGACCGGCATGTGGGGTGCCGTCGTCGCAGCGACCGGAACCGCCGCCTTGGTCTGGGGCCACTGGTGGGGGCTGGGCGTCCTGGGAACCGGCGTGGCCACCGGGCTCCTCTCGGCATCGCGGGGAAGCCTCATCGCCATCACCGTTGGCTCCACGATCGTACTTGGGCTTGGGGTCCTCTCGTCGCGTGGCCGGGAGCGATGGCGGCGACTGGGGCGGCTGGTGTTGCCGGCTGTCGCTGCGGGCGTGGTGGCGTTGATCGTCCTTCCGACCTCGGCCCGACGGCTGGATCGAAGCGTCACGCTGGCCTCTGCCACCGTGGACACGGAGGGCCCGACTCTCTCCGCGGTCCGGGTCGTTGACGCGGCACGCTTCCAGCTGTGGCGCCTGGCCCTGCTCAAGGCCCAGGAACGCCCGGTGCTCGGCTGGGGGCTCGGAGCGTACCCCTCCATCACGACAACCACGATCGAGACCTTTGACCGGAGCTGGTGGACCGATCCGGCCAAGGTCACGTCGCTCTCGAGCATCGGCCGTCATGAGGGTTCACACAGCATGTACATGAGAGTGGCCTGCGAACAGGGCCTGCTCGGGCTGGTTGCCTTGCTGGCTGCGGTGACCCTCACGATCGAAGCACTGACCTTCAGGCTGCGCGACTCTGCCATGGCGCTGGGTGGCCTGGGGGTGATGGTCGCCTGGATGGTCTACGCGGGTACCGAGGATGCCCACACGTTGACGCGCGCACTCCTGCCGGTGCCCATGATCCTCGCCTTGGTCATCGTCGCAGCCCCGTTCGATGCGAGGCGACGGGCATGAGCCTGCCGCAACGCCCATTGCGACTCGCCATCGTCCGTCAACGACACGCAGGCTTCGGCGGCGCGGAGCGGATGGTCACGGCCGCGCTGGCCCGCCTCGGGTCCTCACAGGACCTGGACGTCTCCATCATCGCACGATCATGGCCGGCCGATGCCCTCGCCGGTGCCCGACTCGTGCGGTGCGCTCCCCCCTACCTCGGGCGAACGATGCGCGACGTGGGTTTCGCCCGCGCCGCCTCAAGGCTGTGCAGTCGGTTTGACCTCGTGCAGGCCCACGAGCGTGTTCCGGGGGCACAGATCTTCCGAGCGGGCTCGGGGGTCCACGCGGAGTGGCTCCTCCAACGTGCCCGCCAGGAGGGTGCGCCCGATGCATCGGCGCTGGCCGCCGAGCGCTACCACCGGGCAGTCCTGGCACTCGAGACGCAGATGCTCGGTCACCCCTCCCTCAGGGCCGTCATCGCCAATTCAGACATGGTCGCCCGTGATCTCGCGCGGCATCATCCATCGTGTGCCCCACTCATACGTGTGATCTGGAACGGAATTGATCACTCACGCTTCTCGCCCGTCCGCAGACGTGATCGCCGCCCGTCGGCTCGCCAAGCGCTGGGGATCACCGGCACGAGGCGCGTGATCGCGATGGTCGGGTCGGACTGGTCACGGAAGGGTGTAGCCTGCCTTCTGACAAGCTTGAGCCGACTCCCCGGTGATGTCATGCTGCTGCTTGCAGGCAAGGAATCGCGGGTAGGTCGGTTCAAGGCAATCGCCGGACGCCTTGGCGTCGAGGACCGTGTCCTGTGGATCGGTCCGACGGAGGATCCGATGGCCGTGCTGGCTGCGGCCGACTGCTTCGCCCTGCCGTCGATCTACGACCAGTGTCCATCCTCGTCCATCGAGGCGCTCGCGAGTGGGTTGCCGGTGGTACTCAGTTCCCAGTGCGGGACGCACTCGCTGGTGCAGCCGGGACGGACCGGCTTCGTGGTCGATGCCCATGACCACGACGCGTGGCCTGATGCCATCGCCGGGGCTCTCGACCTGCCTGCGTCCACGGAAGACCTCGCCTCGATGAGTGTCCGCCACCTCGACATGGACCGCATGGTGGAAGACTGGGTCGGACTCTATCGTTCCCTCCCGCAGGGCCATTCATGAATCGACCGCTCCACATCGTCCACACCGAGTCCTCCATCGGCTGGGGCGGGCAGGAGATACGGGTACTCGAGGAAGCCCGCGGCATGATCGGCCGAGGCCATCGGGTGACCGTGATCGCTCCTCCCGAGTCGCTGCTCGTCCGACGTGCACCGGGTTTCGGTGTCCCGGTCGAGCCCCTGCCGATCTTTCGGCGCACTCCCCGGGCGATGATCGGACTGGCACGCACCCTGCACGAGCTCCGCCCGGATGTCATCAACACCCACAGTTCCACCGATGCATGGCTGGTGTCCCTGCTCAGCCTGCTGGGAAGGACGAAGGCCCCCCAGGTGCGAACCCGACACATCTCTGCCGCACCGACGGCGACGATCACTTCGAGATGGCTGTACGGCGTCGCTCCGAGCTGCGTGGTGACGACCGGTGAATTGATCCGGCGTCAGGTGATCGCCGTGGGCGCTCGTCCCGAGCGCGTCGTCGCGATTCCAACAGGCATAGACCCTCGGCGCTTCGGTCCGGGTGACCGGCTGGCCGAACGGCAACGCCTCGGAGTGGATGGGCGAAGGTGCATCGGCATCGTTGCCAACGTCCGGCGGTTCAAGGGTCACCGGCACGTGTTGGAGGCGGTTCGGGGCCTCGATCCGGAAGACTGGCAACTTGTCGTGGTCGGCGACGGGCCCTCACGCCCGGAACTCGAGGGACTGGTCGACTCATGGCGGATCAGGGACAGGGTCCGTTTCGTGGGCGATCAGGCGGATGTCGCGCCTTGGCTGCGTGCGATGGACCTGTTCACGCTGCCCTCGATCGCGAACGAGGGGGTGCCTCAGGCGCTCCTCCAGGCCATGATGACGGGTCTGCCATGCATCACCACGTCGGCAGGAGCCATTCCGGACGTGGCGCGTGACGGCATCAATGCGCTCGTGATTCCGCCCTCGGATCCGGCGGCACTCGAGGCGGCAGTCCGGAGGCTCGGATCGGAGCCTGCCACGGCGGCAAGGCTCGGCGAAGCGGCCCGAACGTGGGCTCTCTCCCACGCGACGATCGATGGCATGCTCGACCGGATGGAACGCGTCTTCAGGTGCGTGGTGTCGAGGGGGACGCTGCATGGAGCAACCTGATGACGACGGACGCATTGCCCACGACGGACACCTCCCGGTGTCGGTCATCATGATCGTCCGCAACGAGTCGAGCAGGCTCCGGCGCACCATCGCATCCGTGTCCTTCGCACGCGAGTGCATCGTCGTCGACGGCGGCAGCGACGACGGCACGCCGGAATTGGCGGCATCACTCGGTGCACGGGTCACGATGCGACCGGACTGGCGCGGTTTCGGCGTCCAGAAGCAACGAGCGCTTGACCTTGCGACATCACCATGGGTCCTTTCGATCGATGCCGATGAAGTGGTGAGCGCGGCGCTGGCGAAGGAGATCGGTGTGGCCATTGCAGCGGGTCGCCATGATGCCTACAGCATCCCGAGGCTGAACCACCTCTGCGGTCGCCCCGTGCGGCTCGGAGGATGGTGGCCGGATCGCGTCGTGCGGTTGTTCCGCCGTGGGACGGCGAGGTTTTCCGACGATGTCGTGCATGAGCGGCTTCTGCACAGCGGCATGCACGGCATGCTGGAGGAGCCATTGCTGCATGAGACGTACCGATCGGTTGACGAGGCGGAGCGGAAGCTGGCGCGCTATGCCGAGGACGGTGCACACTCCATGCATCGGTCAGGCCGTCGCTGCGGACCCTGGGCTGCACCTCTGCACGGGGGGTGGATGTGGTTCCGCAGCGCCATCCTGCGGGGCGGGCTCTTGGGTGGCCGGGACGGGCTCGCCGTCTCGCGCCTCGTGGCGCTGGGAACCTTCCTGCGCTATCGCCGTCTCGCAGAGCTCTCGAGGAACAACCATCCATGAGTCTCCCTGGGAAGCCCGGAATCGTGGTCGTGATGCCGACCTGGATGGGGGATTGCGTGATGGCAACCCAGGCGATCCGAGCCATCCAAGCCGCCTCCCCTGCTTCAGACCTCGCCTTGGCGATGCAACGGGCATTCTGGCCGTTGTTCGAGGGATCAGGCCTCACGACGGTCGAACCGCTTCCCTCGTCCTTGTCCTCAGCCTGGCGGCAGCGGCGACGCCTGGATGGGACGGACGTCGTGCTTCTTCCCAATTCCGCCGGGAGTGCCCTCCGCGCACGGCTGACGTGGCCGGGAGCGCATCTTGTTGGGCGTTCGTCGATGGGACGGACAGGGCTGCTGCACGTGCCCGTATCCAAGAACCATCGACTCGGCTCGGTTTCGACGGTTCAGCTCTACGCAGCATTGGTCGGGACATGGCTCGGCACGACGATGGACGATCTTCAGGTCCGCCTGCATGCCACGCAAGCCGATCACGCCGCTGCCGAGGGAGTGCTCGCGAGGCACGGCATGGACACATCCTGCATCGTGGTCCTGAATCCGGGCGCGAGCAAGCCATCGAAGCGCTGGCCGCCGGATCGCTTCGTGGCCGTCGGCCGCCGACTGGCGCAACATGGTGCACTGGTGTGCGTGAGCGGAAGCCCCGCCGAGCAGGAACTCTGTGGATCCATCGCAGCGGACATTCCGCGGTCCCTCGACCTTGCCGGGGCCGGCGCGGGCCTCAGGGCGCTGAAGGGCATCTTGGTGCGTTCACGATTGCTGGTCACCAACGACACGGGGACGCGCCACGTGGCAGCCGCACTCGGATGCCCCTACGTGTGCATCTACGGTCCGGTCGACCCAGTCGTCAGTCGCCTGGAGCGGGTCCGCGGGACCGATCTTGTTCCAAGGGACGGATCATGCCGGTCGATCAGCATCGACTCCGTCGTCTCCGCAGCCGAGACCTGGATACCTCGAGCACTCACCTGACAGGCTGTCGACCCGAATCCAGTCCAATGGCACACGCGTGCAGGACCCGCTCGACGGAAATGGTCGAGACGGGCTGCTGCGGATCGGCCACCACCGCCTCGACGGTTCCCCATGAAGGTTTCCAGAGACGATGGATCCCGTGCCGGAACAGCGCAACCACGGGTACCTTCGTCGTGGCTGCAAGGTGCATGATCCCGTTGTCGAGGGTCAGCACCAACCGGGCTCGGCTCATGCAGTCCACGACCTGGGGCAATCGAAGTGCGCCCCGCATGTCGATGGCCAGGCCCCGGCGCACGACCTCGTCCTCGGCATCGCTGCCGAGCCAATGCGCCTTCTGTGCCGTCGGAGCCGCGCCGATCAATCCCACGTCGAGTCGCTGCTGCCGGAGTTCGGCAAGCGCATCGACCCAAGCTTGCGTTGACCAGAGCTTGTCCTGCAAACTCGCACTCATGGCGATGAGGACGTCGGGCTGCACTCCCGCCCAGGGTTCGCGGAGGACCTGGGCCTGCGGCACATCGCCCTCCAGGTAGGCGAGCCTGCAGAAGAACTCGCCGATGTAGTGCGAACGCAGGAAGGGATGCCGCGCCATGACGTCCGGTGCGGTCCATGCGCGGTCGGCCCAGAGTGCACCGCGATCATCGGACGGCCAGGGAAGCGCTGCTCCGGATGCATCCAGCGCCGGCCCGCAGACGCGGCTCGATGGACCCGCGAGCAGGCACGGCAACACTCGGGCCTGCTCACTGTCCTCGATGTTGATGATGAGGTCGGGCCGGGGCACGGACGACACCCGCGCCCGGATCGACTCCTCGGCTTCCCGGAGGAACTCATGCAACCCGTCGAACACGGAGTTGGATCCGACCAGTTCGCGCACACGGTTGCCGGACCACAGATCGAGCCGCGCACCGGGAAAGCGGCGCCGCAGCATCACCGCCATGCTCGTCGCGATCACGAAGTTGCCGATGGCGTCGTTGGCGATCACCGAAATCATCGGCGAAGGAGGCAGGGGCTCGTTCGACCATCGCTGCATCCCGTCATCGTAGTGGGGCGCACCGTTACCATCCTGGGTGATGAGCCATCGCATCCTCATCGTGCGGCTCGGTGCGATCGGCGACGTCGTCGTCACGACCACCCTGTTCCACGGGCTCAGGGCGGCCTGGCCGGATGCCCACATCGGCTGGCTCGTCGATGCACGG
>JBEGMG010000411.1:0-3762 GCA_041183165.1 Actinomycetota bacterium
TTGTAGGCCTGTCGTTTGCCGACCAGAGAGGCATACACCTGCTCAGCCTCGAAAAAGCCGGCCGGTGTCGTGGAGCCGAAGCGCGCCAAGTTCTCGTTGGCCATGATCGGGGCATCCTCGATGAGTGCGCGCAGCCTGTCGGGGAAGGTGCGCGCGTAGGTGTTGCCGATGCGGGTGCCGTAGCTTATGCCCCAGTAGTTCCACCGGTCATAGCCCAGCGCGGCGCGCATGGCGTCCATGTCGCGCACTACCTGCCAGGTGCCGAGGTAGGGAGCCGCGTTCGGATTCGCGGCAAAGCACGCCGCAAGCGCCGCCCCTTCGCTGGCGTCGACTTCCTCCCAGAACGCATCCCAGTCCACCGGACCGGTGGCCGGGGGGAGGACACTCACAGGGGTGCACTCGGCGAGTTTGGGTCCACTCTGGCCGACGCCGCGCGGATCCCACGACACGAAATCGAAGCGGTTGCGGACAGAGGCCGGCAGCCGGGAGTACACCCCTCGGTGCGAATCGATGACGGTGGCTCCCGGTCCACCGGGGTTCCAGGTCAGGCCCATCCGGCCCGCGTCACGCCGAGGCGTCGTCACTCTCATCGCTATCTGGATCGTGCGGCCGTCATCGGGGGTCTGCCAGTCCAGCGGCACCCGCAGACTCGCGCACCTGGTCCGGGGTGGCAATTCCTCGCCAACAGGGCAGGGGACGTAGGTCAACGTGGGCGTGAAAGCCGCATCAACCGAGGGCGCGGGCGCCGCTGTGGCACCAGTGGGCAGCAGGCCCAGTCCCAGGGCGACCACCGCAGTGATGGCGGCAGCGGGGGCGATCAAGGTGCGACGAGCGAGCATGTCCGACTCTCCTTGCGTCAAGCCAGGAAAGGGACTCCTGTGGCCTTGGACGCTAGCAGCCCGGCTAGGCGCCGTCTAGCAAACTCCGCGAAGATCTCCGTCGTCTGCACGAAGCCCCGCATCACGTGGAGCCGTCTCTAGCCTGCGGGCGGTCGACCGGCCACGAATCGGCAGGAGATATCGCCGTTCGGGCGCTGCAGCGTGAGCAGGTACTGCGTGACCAGGTTGTTTACGCATGCCGACGGCGTCGACAGGTAAGTCACGTGCTGGGTGCCGGCGTAGGAGATGACACGTGAACCGGCGAACGTGTTGGCCATGCCACGACCCCAGACCCACGGTGTGGCCGGATCACCGGTCGACAGCACGAACATCGGCGGGGTCGCCAACGCGATGGGGTCGGTGCCGGTGGGGACCGGCGGGGACATGTCGGCCGGCAGACCTGCGCAGTAGAACCCATCGTTGCCCGAGAATGCCGGCGTTGTGGTGCCGTACTGGCGTTCAGCGGCTCTCGCGGCGGTCGCGAGCTGCTCAGCGGTGGGACGATCGTGGAGGTCCGCACAGTTGATGAGGGTCTGGCTGGTTGTCGGCTCATTGGCTCGGGGCAGCCGCGCTGAAGAGCGCTCCGCGTCGCGCAGGGCACGGGCGCGCTGTGCCGGCGTGCCGGCCATGACGAGGTCGTAGATGTTGTTGATGTACCGACGAAGATCTGGGATCTCCCTCTGCGAATACCACGAATCAAAGAGGTACTTTGCAAAGACCCAGCGCGTCAGCGCTTCACCGCGGACCATCAGGGTGTTGTCGTTGAGGTAGTCCAGGACGGTATCGATCTTGTGAGCCTGGCCCCTACCCGTCACCGAGGCATAGACCTGCTTGGTCACCTCCAACCCCGCCGGGTACGTCGCTCCCATCCGGTAGAGCGTCTCACTGGCCATCACGCTGCCGTCCATGATCAAGGCGCGCAGGCTGGTCGGGAAGGTGCGTGCATACGTGTTGCCGACGCGGGTGCCGTAGCTCATCCCCCAGAAATTCCACTGCGCATACCCCAGGGCGATCCGCATCGCCTCGAGATCGCGCACGACCTGCCAGGTCCCCATATACGGCGCCGCATCAGGATTGGCCGCTAAGCACGCCGAGTTGGCCGCGGCCTGCACTGCCGAGGTGGCCTCCCAGTAGGCCAGCCAGTCGACCGGACCCGTGGCCGGTAGCGCGACAGCCTCGGGCGCAGGGCAATCCACCAGCGCGGGCCCACTTAAGCCCACACCGCGCGGATCCCAGGAGACCCAGTCGAAACGCGCACGCACCTGCCGGGGCAGGTCCGCGTAGATCCCCGCGCCAAAGGCGATGCCGGAGGCGCTCGGCCCGCCCGGATTGAACGTGAAGCCGCCACTGCCACGCAGCGACGGGATCACACGCAGCGCGATCGTCGTCGTGCGACCGTCATCAGGCGTCTGCCAATCCAACGGCACCGTCAGCTCTGCACACTTGGTACGCGCAGGCTTCACATCAGCCGGACACGCGACGAAGGCAAGCGTGGGAGTGAACGCCGCATCGACCGCAGGAGCAGGGGCCGCGGAGGCACCCGCGGGCAGCAGCCCCAGCCCCAGAGCCGCCACTGAAAAAACGGCGAGCGCGGGAATCACCGAGGAACGTCGGGGAACCATAATCTGCCCTTTCCTCATATGGAAGCAGGAAAGGCATCCCCGCTGCACCAGACACTAGCGCCACGCAGAGCTGGCATCGTCAGCTCGCGGAAGCTAGCGCGAACTACGACGTTCCACCCGCTGGGCCACAACGATTGCCATGGATTCAACGAATCCTCGCGTCACACGACCCACGCCTCGTGAATCACCGTCGACGTTTTCGTGCTGCACCTGCACGATGCTGGTGCCTGCCAGGTAGTAGTGGGAGAAGGCGTCTCCCATCAGCTCCAGCTTGCCCGTCGGATCGGAAACCTTAAAGCTGACGTCGCTCCAGATCTCCAGTCCAGCAGTGCCAAAGAGTCTCGGCAGAGACCTCACCTGAGTGTCCACGGTGCTCTGCACTCGACCCGAACCCACTGCCTCGTCGCTGACGAAACTCGGACACGTGCTGGCCTGCTCGATGAGGAAGGCCCAGGCGCGCACGGCATGTTCACGGCTGCGGTATTGGTAGATGAATGACGTCAATTGGGTTGCGGCTCGTTGGCGCCCTGGTTCCCTAAGTGTCGCTCTCGACAGCATCAACTCCCGGGAGACCCTGCCTTCAATGAAGCGGAAGTCCACGGTCTCTCCGCCCTGACACAGGCGAGGGGCGCTGGCGTCACGACCGTTCGAGAAGAACTGCTCGACTCGCGGCACGCCGCCACGATGCATCCAGCGAGGAACGTCCGCGGCAGTCATCGAGGAGTTCTCCAGGGTGCGCTCGCTCACCGGCCGGTAGGCACCCGCCTGGGCAGGTCCAGCGATCACGACAGGCACCGCCAGGGCAATCGCCGCAGACACAGCGAGGACAGGACGCAACGTCGATTTCATCCCTGGAGATTGCCAGGACGTGCCCTACAAGTCCAGCGAATCAACGAATCCACAGCGTCACCAGCAAGCACCGACCCACGACCACTTCGCCAGGAACCACGTGCACCGACTCGACTCGTGGCTCGCGAGTTCGACGGTCCCCCCTCGCGCACCTATCTGGCGGGAGGCCTACTGGCGATGAACCGGCATGACGTGTCGGCGCCCGGGCGTTGGAGGGTGAGGAGGTACTGGGTCACGGGGTTGTTGACGCACGCGGAGCGAGTGCTCATGTAGGTCACGTGCTGGGTGCTGTCGTAGGAGATGACGCGCGACCCAGCGAAGACATTGGCCATGCCGCGGCCCCAGATCCAGGGGGTGGCGGCGTCGCCTGTCGCCAGGACGAAGACCGGTGGGTTCGCCAGGGCGATGGTGCC
>JBEGMG010000412.1:0-3977 GCA_041183165.1 Actinomycetota bacterium
GGTCGTGATGACCGAGGCCCTCCTCGAGGCCGGTGGCAGCGGTGGGGTGGTCGCGGGCCTCTTCAGTCACGGCATCGCCCTGCCGCACGTCGTCGATGAGGCTGACCGACGCCGGGAGCGCGGCGACGGGGCCGGCGCGGACAACCTGGTCGAGCGCATCATCGCGCCCGTGCTGCGCGGCGAGGCGATCGCGAGCCTCGCCGTGACGGAACCCGATGGCGGATCCGACGTCGCGCGCCTGCGCACACGAGCCACACGCACGGACACCGGCTGGGATGTCTCGGGGGCCAAGGTCTACATCACCTCGGGTGTGCGCGCCGACGTGGTCGTGGCCGCCGTGCGCACCGGGACGCCCGAGGACGGTGCTGCGGGCATCTCCCTCGTCCTGCTCGATCCGAGTGCGCAGGGTTACGCCGCTCCTCGGCGCCTGGAGAAGATGGGCTGGTGGTGCAGTGACACCGCCGAGCTCTCCTTCGACCGTATGCACGTGCCCGAGGGTGATGTCCTCGGCGAAGGCATGGGCTTCGCCTCGCTCGCCCGGCACTTCGTCTCGGAGCGCATCAGCATCGCCGTCACCGCATACTCCACCGCTCAGCGAGCTCTCGACCTCACTGTGGATTGGGCACGCAAGCGCGAAACCTTCGGCCGGCCGCTTGTGTCACGTCAGGTGGTGCGCCACGCCCTCGTGGAGATGGCGCGTCAGATCGACGTGGCCCGCGTCTACACGCGCGACGTCGCCCGCCGCTACGCCGAGGGAGAAGAGGTCGTGCTACCCGCCGTGCAGGCCAAGAAGACCGCTGTGGCCGCATGCGAGTACGTCGTCGACCGCGCCGTGCAGTTCCACGGAGGAATGGGCTACATGCGCGAGAGCGAAGTCGAGCGGCACTACCGAGACGCTCGCGTGCTCGGCATCGGCGGCGGCGCCACCGAGGTGATGGACGATCTCGCCGCCCGCCTCCTCGGCTACTAGCCCGTCAGGGAGGCGGTCAGCCGGTGCGGGTGACGACGTAGTCGCACAGTGCGGTCAGCGCGTCCCGCGCGCTGCCCTCGGGGAGCGCGACCAGGGTCTGCCGAGCCCGATCGGCCCAGGCGCGAGCCTCGAGGCGTGCGGCATCCAAAGCCGGATGGTCGCGCAGGCGCTTGAGAGCTTCGGCGTGGTCGACGTCGTCATCGAGGGGACGCGTGAGGAGCTCGCGCAGGCGGGGGTCATCGTCGGTCGATAGGGCGATGAGCCCGGTCAGGGTCGGCACGCCCTCACGCAGATCCGTGCCCGGCACCTTGCCCGAGGCATCCGAGTCGCTCGCGATATCGACGATGTCATCGGCAAGCTGGAAGGCCACACCGATCTGCTCGCCGAAGACGGTCATCGTCTCGATGATCTCCGGCGTGGCGCCCGACATCATCGCGCCGAATCGGCCGGATGTGGCGATGAGGGATCCTGTCTTATCCGCCAGCACCCGCAGATGGTGGGCAACGGCGTCGCCGCCCTCCGGGCCGATGGTCTCCCGGATCTGGCCGGTGCACAGCCGCTCGAAGGTGCGGGCCTGGATGCGTACGGCATCCGGGCCGAGGTCAGCGAGGATGTCCGAGGCCTTGGCGAAGAGGAAATCGCCCGTGAGGATCGCGACGGTGTTGTCCCAGCGGGCGTTGGCCGACGCCGCACCGCGGCGTAGGTCCGCCTCGTCCATGACATCGTCGTGATAGAGCGTCGCAAGGTGAGTGAGCTCGACCACCACCGCAGCTGGCACGACACCCGGCGCCTCGGGATCGCCGAACTCCGCGGCCAGTAGGACAAGAAGAGGGCGGAAGCGCTTGCCACCCGCGTCGACGAGGTGCCGGGAGGCCTCCGTCACGAAGGGATAGTCACTGCGCACGGAGGCACGCAGGAAGTCCTCCACCCGATCCATCCCAGCACCGAGCCGGACCTCGAGGGCGGGATCGATCACCCCCAGGCCCATCAGCGACCCAGAGGGATGCGGGCTCATGGCTAGATAACTATCGCAGGAATACGCCGGCGCGCTCGATGAGATCGAGGACGGGCTGAGGGAGTATGCCGAGGATCACAGTCACAGCGACGGAGATCGATAGCGCCAGAGTGGTGAATCCCGAGGGCACCGCCACACGCGGGCCCCCATCGATCGGGTCGCGGAAGAACATCACCACGATGATCCGGACGTAGAAGAACGCCGCGATCACACTCGCGATGACACCCACGACGACGACCGCAACCGCATCGACCGCGAGGGCTGCCTCGAAGACGACGAACTTGGCGATGAAGCCGCTCGTCAGCGGGATGCCGGCCAGGGCCAGCATGAAGATCGCGAACGCAGTGGCCACGACCGGGTGGCTGCGCCCCAGCCCCGACCACTGCTCGATGCGGGTCGCCTCGCCGGCACTGTCGCGCACCATGCTGATGACGGCGAAGATGCCGAGCGTCGTGAATGAGTAGGCGACGAGGTAGAAGATCGAAGCCCACAGTCCCTCGGCGGTCGCCGTCGAGACACCGATGAGGATGAAGCCCGCCTGCGCGATCGAGGAGTAGGCGATCATGCGCTTGATGTCCGTCTGGGCGATCGCCACGAGCGACCCCACGAGCATGGTGAGTCCCGCGATCACCCAGAGCAGCGGCTCCCAGTCCCAGCGCAGGCCACCAAAGGCGACGTAGAGCAGACGGAGCATCGCGCCGAATGCGGCGATCTTGACCGCGGCCGCCATGAACGCCGTCACCGGCGCCGGCGACCCCTGGTAGACGTCGGGTACCCACTGGTGGAAGGGGACCGCACCGACCTTGAAGAGCAGGCCCACCACCAGCATGGCCAGGCCGATGACGATGAGGGCTGTCTCACCGGGCTTGGCCGCGAGTGCGTCGGAGATCTCGCCGAAGTCCACGCTTCCCGCGAAGCCGTAGACCAGGGCGGCACCGAAGAGGAAGAACGCTGAGGAGAAGGCCCCCAGGATGAAGTACTTGAGTGCCGCCTCCTGCGAGAGCAGGCGTCGGCGGCGCGCCATGCCGGCCAGGAGGTAGAGCGGAAGGGACATGACCTCCAGGGACACGAACATCACGAGGAGGTTGGTCGAGGTGACGAAGAGGAGCATGCCGAGTACGGCGAAGAGGAAGAGCGGCCAGACCTCGGTCTGGAGGTAGCCACGACGGGTGAGCTCACGCTCGTCGAGTGAGCCAGGCAGTGCCGAGGCTCGTGGAGCGAACGCATCGCCCGCGGGGTCGAGTTGACGCTCGGCCAGCAGCATCGCCGCGACGAAGGCGACAAGGAGCACCAGGCCCATGAGGAGGACACCGGGCCCGTCGATCGCCAACGCCCCCTCGACCTCGAGCGAGCGGGTGCCCGACTGCCAGATGAGGGCAGCGAAGGCACCGGCGAGCGAGCCGAAGACGAGCACGAGCTGGACCGGCCGACGGGCACCGCGCCCGAGGAATGTCTCGACGATGACGCCGAGCACCGCCGCTGCGGCAACGATGATCATGGGCAGGATCGCGAGATAGTTGATGTCAGGCGCGACCATCACATCGGGATTCACTGCTCACCTCCCGCCGGAGCGAGGGCAGGTGCAGGATCGGTCATCCCAATGGAGTCCATCACCCGGTCCACCGCCGGGTTGACGACATTGAGGACCGGTGCCGGGAAGACGCCCAGGACCAGCGTGAGCAAGACGATGGGCACGAGGGATGTCACCTCGCGGCCGCGTAGGTCGGTCATCCCCATGACATGCGGAGACTCAGGCCCGGTGGCGACCTTCTGGTAGAGCCTCAGGCCGTACGCCGCTGCCAGCACGATGCCCAGGGTCGCGATCACGGCGACGACGACGTAGCGAGCGAAGGCGCCGAGGAGCACGAGGAACTCTCCGACGAAGCTGGCGAGGCCGGGCAGTGCGATGGCCGACATCACAGCGAAGAGGAAGAAGCCCGCGAGGACCGGGGCGACCTTGTTGACGCCGCCGTACGTCGCGATCGCGCTCGA
>JBEGMG010000413.1:0-3078 GCA_041183165.1 Actinomycetota bacterium
CCCCAGGGGCTCGGCCACTTCATGATGTGGTGCGCGTCGGGCTTCCACAGCATGAAGTCGGCCGGATGGCGCTTCACGGCCTGGTGCTCCGCGTTGATGCGGCCACCCTCACCCTCGCGCAGCTGGTCGAGCGTGTTGCCGGAGAGCGCGCCGTAGGCGGGGAACGACCGGACGTCGAAGTAGACGACCCCGTCGGCCGCGACGTACGCGTGCCCGCGCTGCACGAGCCGCTCGACGAGGGCGACCATCTGGGGGATGCATGCGGTCGGTCGCGGCATGAGCGACGGATCGTCCCGGGCCTCGACGGCGACCTTCAGCCCCAGCGTGCGGGCATCCTCGAGGAAGCGCCCGGCGTAGAACCCAGCGATCGCATACGGGTCCGTGGGGTCGATGTCGGTGCCGGCCGGGAGCGCGCCGGATTTCTTGGCCTCGGCGATGCGGCGGCCCGCGACGGCCATCTTGTCCTCGCCGCCGCCGTCGGCATTGCCGTCGTCGGTCATGTGGCCGACGTCGGTGATGTTCATCACGTGGCGCACGCGGTGGCCGAGCAGCTCGAGCGCGCGGCGGAGCGTGTCGGCGTTCAGGAACGACCGGAAGTTCCCGATGTGCGCGTCGTCGTAGACCGTCGGGCCGCACGAGTAGAAGGTGACGGCGCCGGACGGGTCGATCGGGACGACCGGCTCGATGGCCCGGCGCGCCGTGTTGTAGAGCCTCATGCGCTGCACGCGCGCAAGCATATGCGCGGGGCCGCGGTCCGATCAGTCTCCGGTGGGCAGGTGGATGCGCTGCGCGAAGCGCTTCAGGCCAGCGAGGCCGGGCTCCGCGACGTTCACGTAGGCGGCTCTCAGTGACGGCAGCAGCTGCAAGGCCCCGACGAGGATCAGCGTGTAGAGCGTGAGCGTGACGATCGCCACCACCAACGCCCCACTGCGGGATCCCATCGAATCGAACGAGCGCACCAACGAATACGCCACGCTCCACGATCCGTACCCGGCAAGCGCGCAGGCGGCGGGTCCGACCAGCAGCGACTCCGCCATCGGCTTCAGCCGCAATCCTGCTGCCGTCAGCAGCCAGACCCCGGTACCCGCTGAGGAGACGGTCGTCACGAGGCACACACCCAGCGCAAGCCCCTTGGCATCGGCCTGGGGATCACCTGCGAGCCATGACCACTTGGAGAGCACGATCGCCCCCAGGGCCCCCCCGCCGAGCACGCTCGCGCCGCGGATGGCCTCGGTGGCCAGGACGATGGAGAACCGACGCGCCGCCAGCAGGGGCGTGATGAGGATGGCAAGGGCCAACGGCCCGCTCAGGCCGATGCAGAGGATCGTGACCAGCTCGGAGGACGCACTCCACCGACCGCCCCAGATCACGTGCTCGATCGACGGGAACGAGATGCCCAGTCCGATGCAGACCGCCGGCACGGCGAAGAACACGGTGGTCGCCATGCCGGACAGGTACTCGAGGTGCTGCGCCGACGTGAGGGCTGAAGCCGACCTGGGTACGAGCACGCGCTGGAGCGCCATGGTCAGCACCATGTACGGCTGGCTCGCGATCTGGTAGGCGAACGAGTACAGGCCGAGCGATGCCGTCGTGAGGAACAGCGACCCGATGAAGTAGTCGCCCTGCGAGTTGACCGAATTCAGCGCAGCGATCGGCAGCACGGGGAGCTGGACACGGAGCGCTGTCCAGACCTCGGTGGGCTCGAAGCGGAAGAAGGTGCGGTCAAGACGCGCTGCCCGGGCGTAGAAGATCGCCTCGACCAGCGTGCCGAGGACCTGGGGCAGTGCCAGCGCCAAGGGACCGAAGCCCAACCACGCGGCCGCGATGGCAACCACGAACTTGAGGATGCTGCAGGTGAGCACCGTGGCTGCGATCGATCCGTAGCCCTGCTCCCCGCCCAGCTTCATCTGGGCCAACTGCTGGACCGGCAGCAGCGCGAACTGCGCCCCCAGCACGAGGAGCGCCAATCCGCTGCCCGGGACTTCCTTGACGCCGATCCCGGGGATCGCACCGATGGCCGTGATGACAAACCCCGCCCCACCGACCATCATGCCGACCCAGAAGATCGGCGGTGCTCGGCGCTTGAACTCATCGCTGGGAACGCTCCCCAGCACCATCCAGATGCCGCCGGCCCGGAACAGTCCCGTGAACATGAGGACACCGAGGGCCACTGCGAACGCGCCATAGTCCTCCGGCGAGAGCAGGAAGCCGATCACGACGCTCTGCAGCACGGCCAGACCCCGGCCGAGCGCCGACGCAATCGTGAGCAGGCTCAGGCCTCTTCGGTGCGGCATGGGTCGTCCAAGCGTAGCGTTTCACGCGGAGCCGGAACGCGCATTCTCCCGGTCGATCTTCTGTCCCCCGGTCAGCGGCCCCACGCGGTCAGGAGCGCACCGAGGTCCGCACCATCGACACCACCGTCGGCATTGAGATCGGCGGGTGACTCAACGGGTTCTCCGGACCATGCGGTGAGCAGCGCACCGAGGTCCGCACCGTTCACGGAGCCATCGCCGTTCAGGTCCGGTGAAGGGCGCACCGCAGGCCCAAGCGAACCGTCACTCCCGATGCGCATGCCGCGGATGTCGGACGTCCCTTGCGTGATGCCGTCCTCCCAGAGCAGGATCGTGCCGTACGGGACCCCATGGGCTTGCATCCTTCCCTTCGGGCTCACGTTGCTGGCGATCGGCCTTCGGTTCCACACGGTTGCGCCGGTCGGGCTCACGCACATGGCTTCGACGGTGTCCTGGCCGAAGGCCGTCGACCGCACCCAGCCGAAGACGACGCCCTCTGGACGCAGGTGCGCCACGGCGCCGGAGTAGGAGTAGACGGTTTCGAGCGCAGCGAGCGGAAGGCCCGACGCGCCCCACTGGCGCGTGCCGGTCGCGACGTCGAAGCACTGTCCGTAGACGCCGTAGATGCTCGAGTTCGGCGTGTGCTCGATCCAGCACACGTACACATACTGGCCGTCGGACACCGCGGCGGGATTGGTCCGTTCGCGCGCCGTATCGGCCGTCACGCCGAAGCCCTCGGTGCCGAACAGCCGGTTGCCCTGCGCATCGAGCAGCTGCACGTAGGACT
>JBEGMG010000414.1:0-4777 GCA_041183165.1 Actinomycetota bacterium
GGCACGGTCTGAGTCGGGTGGGGCATAGCCCGCGAGCACCGGTCTCCTGGCAGGCTGATCCCGTGACCGAGGCCTCCGATGATGCAGCCGCCCGCGATCTCGCCGAGGTGCCCGCCGTGGAGGTGGTGTCCACCCTCGCGGTGCACCTCATGACGGCGGCGGCGATCCGCTGCGGACTGGGAGACGGCCCGGACGCCGAGTCGGAGGTCGATCTGGCGGAGGCGCGGATCCTCATCACGGCGCTCGCCGGCCTCATCACGGCGGCAGCTCCCGACCTCGGGGCACAGCATGCCGCTCCCCTGCGCGACGGACTCACCACGCTGCAGCGCGCGTTTCGCGAGGCATCGGTGATCCCCGATCCTCCGGGCGAGGGTCCCGGCGAGCGCCTGACCGGCCCGGTCACGCCCACCCGCACCTGACCTGTCGGGGACGATCCGCGCGACCCGATCGGGGCTGGGCACCGGCGGAGGCGTCAGCTCGCAGGACTGGCGCCCCGTGCCAGGTCCTCGAGGAGCTGCCCGTCGATCGCGAAGCGCACGGGCCCCGCAATATCCACGAGTACGCCGTCAGCGCCCTCCTCGAGTGCGGCCGCCGCCACCTGGTGCGAGGTCACCGGCACCGGACGGGCGTCCGGAGCCCACACCGCGAGCGTCTCGATCCCGGTGAATGCGAGCATGCCGCGGCGTCCGTCCGACTGGACGATGCTCACACTCGCCATGTGGCTGGACTTGTCCGCCCCCGTCTCCTCATCCGCCTCATCGAGTACGGCGACGATCGGCACGAGCAGGCGCACACCATCTCTGAGGAGCGCCTCGACGAGCCCGGGATCGGCGTACGCCGCATCCCAGCGCGGATCGGCACGACCGTCGTCGCCCGAGAACTGGACCGGTGTCTCGATGCGCCGCCCCCGGCCAAGATCCTCGCTCACAGACGACTGGCGTGAATCGCCGTCACGAGGATCCCGCGCGCCCCGAGGTCGTAGAGCTCGTCCATCACCCGGTGCACCTCACGTCGCGGGACCATCGCGCGCACCGCGACCCACGCGGGATCGTGCAGTGACGAGATGGTGGGCGACTCGAAGCCAGGGGTGATCGCGCAGGCCGCGTCCACCTGGTCGGCGCGGATGTCGTAGTCGACCAGGACGTACGAGCGCGCCACCATGACGCCGTGCAGTCGGCGCACGAAGGTCTCGACCGCCGGATCCGCCGGCGCCTGCCGGCGGCGCACGACGAGGGCCTCGCTCACCAGGATCGGGTCGCCGAGGACCTCGAGCCCGGCCTGGCGCAGGGTCGTGCCCGTGGCGACGACATCCGCGACGGCATCGGCCACACCCAGGCGGACGGCGTTCTCCACCGCACCGTCGAGCCGCACGATGCGCGCCTCGATACCCGCCCGCGCGAGATAGGCCGCGAGGACACCGGGATAGGACGTGGCGATGCGACGCCCGGCGAGGTCCTCGACCCGCGCGGTCGTGCCTGCCGGCGCGGCGAGACGGAAGGTGGAGCCACCGAACCCGAGGGCCGCGAGCTCTTCGGCATCCGCACCGGAGTCGAGCAGCATGTCGCGGCCCGTGATGCCCACATCCAGGGTGCCCTCGCCCACATAGACGGCGATGTCCTTGGGGCGCAGGAAGAAGAACTCCACATCGTTGTCCGGGTCCTGGACGACGAGGTCGCGGGCCGCGGACGCGGGCAGGTAGCCCGCCTCGCGCAGCATCTCGCGGGCGGGATCAGCAAGCTGCCCCTTGTTGGGCAGTGCGACGCGCAGCACGTCAGAGCCGCTCGTAGACGTCGGAGAGCGTCACGCCGGACGCGATCATGAGGACCTGGGCGTGGTAGAGCAGCTGGGCGATCTCCTCGGCGGCGCGCTCACGGCTCTCGTGCTCGGCCGCCATCCACGCCTCAGCGGCTTCCTCCACGACCTTCTTGCCGATCGCATGCACGCCCTCGTCGAGCAGGCGACGGGTATTGCCATCGCCTCCGGCGAAAGCCGCCTTCTCCTGGAGCTCGGCGTAGAGAGCGTCGAACGTCTTCATGGCGCTCAGCCTAGGGCGTGCGCAGCCCGCGAAGGAGAAGCGCCGTCGCGATCGCCGCCTCGGCCGCCTCGCGACCCTTGTCCTCGCGGGATCCCTCCAGCCCGGCGCGATCGAGCGCCTGCGCCTCGTCGTCGCAGGTGAGGAGCCCGAATCCCACGGGCACACCGGTGTCGAGCGCGACCCGGGTGAGGCCCGAGGTGGCGGCATCGCAGACGTAGTCGAAGTGCGGGGTGCCGCCGCGGATGACGACGCCGAGCGCCACGACCGCCTCGACACCCGCCCGGGCGCACGCCGCGGAAACGACGGGGAGTTCGAAAGCACCGGGCACCCGATGCAGGCGCCACTCGCAACCGGCCTGGCGCAGGACTGCCTCGGCGCCCGAGATCAGCCCGGACATCACTTGATCGTGCCAGGAGGAGGCGACGACGTCCACGCGCATGCCCTCAGCCCCCGCCGTGCTCATGCGGGCCGCACCGGTGCCGCTCATGCGCCTGCCCCGCTCTCCTGGCTGTCGTCGTAGTCGTGACCCATGCGGTCGGCCTTCGTCGCGAGATAGCGAGCATTGTGCTCGTTGGGGGTCACGACCAGCGGCACGCGCTCGGCGATCGACAGGCCGTATCCCTCCAGCCCGGCACGCTTGGCCGGATTGTTGCTCAGGAGTCGCATGGATCGTACTCCGAGATCGGTGAGGATCTGCGCGCCGATGCCGTAGTCGCGTGCGTCGGCAGGAAGGCCGAGATCGAGGTTGGCATCGACGGTGTCGCGTCCGGTGTCCTGCAGTTGATAGGCCTGGAGCTTGTGCAGCAGGCCGATGCCGCGGCCTTCGTGGCCACGCAGGTAGAGCACGACACCGCGACCCTCTTGGGCCACGGCCGCCATCGCGGCCTGCAGCTGAGCCCCGCAGTCGCAGCGCAGGGATCCAAGGATGTCGCCGGTGAGGCACTCGGAGTGCACGCGCACGAGCACGCGCTCGCCGTCGCCGATGTCTCCGGCGACCAGGGCCACATGGCCGATTCCATCGAGTCGATTGCGATAGTCGATCGCGCGAAAGGTCCCGAAGTCAGTCGTGAGCGCAGCCTCAGCGCCGCGCTCCACGTGGCGTTCGCCGCGCCGTCGGTGAGCGATGAGCTCGCTGATGGTCACGCACGCGAGGTCGTGCTCCCGGGCGAAGTCGCGCACCTCGCCAGGACTCAGCATGTCCCCCGTGTCCGTGGCGAGCTCCACGCGCAGCGCCACCGGCTCCAGCCCCGCGAGGACGGCGAGGTCGACGGCAGCCTCCGGACGTCCTGGACGCCGAAGGACTCCTCCCGCGACCGCGCGCACAGGTGCGACATGGCCGGGGCGCACGAGATCCACCGGGCGCGTGGTCGGATCGGCCAGCAGTCGAAGTGTGAGCGCGCGGTCTTCGGCGGTCACCCCACCGCTCGCAACACCGCGCGCATCGACGGTCACTGCCGCTGCAGAGGGACGACCGTCGACGGCGAGCGCCATCGGCGGCAGATCAAGGCGCTCGAGGACATCGGTGGAGACGGCCACCTGCTCGCATCCTGAGCCGTGACGGGAGAGAAAGGCGACCAGCGCCGCATCCGCTCGGGCGCCCGCGACGACAAGGTCGCCGCCGCCGGGCTCTCCCAGGAGTTCATCGCCGTCATCCACGACGACGACCATGCGACCCGCGGCCAAGGCGGCCGTGGCCGCCTCGAGTCCGCCTGGCGAATCAGTCATTGCCGCCTCCGGCGCGCACGAGCCCCTCGACGTACTTCGCGATGACATCCGCCTCCAGATTGACGATGTCGCCCACCGCGCGGTCACCGAGTGTCGTCAGGGCCAGTGTGGTGGGGATGAGCGAGACCTCGAACCACTCGCCCGCCGGATCGACCCCGGACACCGTGAGAGAGACGCCGTCGATGGCGATGGATCCCTTGTCGACGATGTAGCGCGAGAGGGCAGGCGGCGTGGCGAAGCGCAGGACGTCCCAGTGCTCCGAGTGGGTCCGCGAGACGAGCGTGGCCGTGCCATCGACGTGACCCTGGACGATGTGGCCGCCTAGACGCGACGTCGGCATCATGGCCCGCTCGAGATTGACTCGCAGACCGGGCCGCGCATCGCGCAGCGAGCTGCGCACGAGTGTCTCGCGCATGACGTCGGCGGCGAACGTCTCCACGCCGAGGTCGGTCACCGTGAGGCATACGCCGTTGACGGCGATGGAGTCGCCATGCCCGGTGCCCTCGGTGACCACGGGCCCGCGCACGACGAGGCGCAGGGCCTCGTCAGGCAGGTGGACCACCTCGGTGATCTCGCCCGCCTCCTCGACGATGCCGGTGAACACGGGACCTCCTCGTCAGATGCGCCCGCTGATCCTCGCATCCTCGCCCACCTGCTCGACGCGCACGTCCCTGAGGCGCAGGGCATCGCCCAGGGTGGCCACACCCAGGTCGGCGATAGCCGGGCTGCCCGACCCGAGGAGCACAGGTGCGACGTACCAGACCACCTCATCGACAGCACCGGCCGCGAGGAAGGCGGCCGCGAGCCGCGGGCCGCCCTCGAGGAGCAGGTGCCGGACCTCCCTCTGGGCGAGGGCATCGAGGACCTCCGCGGGATCGCGGGTGCGCAGGTGAAGGGTGGAGGCAGCGGAGTCGAGCACGCGGGCACTGGCGGGGATGTCGCTCATGCCGACGACGACGCGCAGGGGCTGGGATGCCGCGAGGGCGCCGTCGGCATGGCGCGCGGCAAGGTGCGGAT
>JBEGMG010000415.1:0-3085 GCA_041183165.1 Actinomycetota bacterium
TGTCATCAGATGAGGCCGACGTCCTCGAGCATGGCGAGGGTGCCCGGCAGGTCAGCCAGCTCCGCCAGTGCCACGTCAGGTCCGCGAAGAGTGTCGAGCGCGGGCAGGCCCTCGGCCGCAGCCACGGACGGCACCAGTGGGTACTCCCACGTGTTGTCGACGAACCACTGCTGCGTCTGCGGTGACAGCAGCCACTCGACGAACTTCGCCGCACTCGGGTTGTCGGCGGCGCCCGTGAGGATGCCGACGCCAGCGACGTTGACGAGGCTGCCGGGGTCATCCGGCTTGGTGAAGGCGATCTGCGCGCGCATGGCGTCCGCGCCGATCTCTGCGGCCTTCTCATACCAGTAGTAGTGGTTGACGAGGCCGAGTTGCGCCTGTCCGGTGTCCACGGCGTCGAGGATGAGGCCGTTCTTCTCATACGTCTGCACGTCGTTGGCGACCATCCCCTCGAGCCACGCCTGGGTGACTTCATCGCCCTGCGAGACGCGCATCGCGGTGACGAAGGCCTGGAAGGACGCATTCGTCGGCGCGATAGCGACCTGCCCCTTCCACTTGGGATCCGTGAGGTCGAAGACCGACTGCGGCACGTCAGCCGCAGGCACCTGCTCGGGGTCGTACGCGATCACCCGTGCCCGTCCCGTGACGCCGGTCCAGTCGCCGTTGGCCGCGCGGTAGTCCGGGGGCACCGTGGTCTGCACCGACGCGGGCAGCGGCGCGAAGAGCCCCGCCGCATCGACAGCGCCGAGCGCGCCAGCATCCTGAGCGAAGAAGACCTGAGCGGGGCTGGCATCGCCCTCCTCCAGGAGCTGGGCAGCCAACTCGGCGGTGTCGCCGTACCTCGCCTCGACCGCAATGCCCGTCTGCTCGGTGAAGACCGCGAAGAGCGGGCCCACGAGTTCCTCGGAGCGGCCGGAGTAGATGGTGAGCGGGCCGTCGGCCGAGCCCGAGCCCCCGCCCCCGCAGGCGGCGAGGAGGGGTAGGGCCAGAGCGGCAGCGGCGAGACCGAGCAGCGCACGCCGGGGGCGGGACAGGATCACCGAGAACTCCTTAGGTAAGGCTAAGTTAGGACTGCCTAACCTTGGATGAGGTGGCGGTCCGGTGTCAAATCCCCCGGGCGCACTAGCCTCCCGCCATGTCCCCCACGGCGGTGGAGCCCCGGCTCACCCGCGGCGCCACCCTCGGCTATGCCCTGGGGGCCGCCGGCACTGCCGGATTCGGCACCGTGCCCGGGCTGCTGCTGGCCATCTACCTCACCAACACCCTCGGCGTGGCCGCCGGTATCGCCTCGCTCGTGGTGCTGGTGCCCAAGCTCTGGGATGTCTTCTTCCTCCCGTTCGTCGGTAATCTCAGCGACCGCGAGGTCGCGCGCACAGGCAACCGCGCGCGGTTCCTCGTCTTCGGTGCGCTCGGCATGCTCATCTGCTTCCCACTCATGTTCGCCGTACCCGAGGGCCTCGGACCCGGCGTCTCGGCCATCTGGGTGCTCCTCGCCTTCCTCATCGCGGCGACGGCGTTCGGCTTCTTCCAGGTCCCCTACATCGCACTCGCCGCAGAGATCACCGACTCACCCAGGGAGCGCACCACGCTCATGTCGTGGCGTGTGGGACTTCAGGTCGTCGGCATCCTCCTCTTCGGCGTCGGTGCGCCCGTCATCGTGGGGCTCGTCGCCGATGAATACACCGGCTACCTGCTCATGGGGCTCGCCGTCGGAGCACTCATCGCCTTGGCCATGCTCGTGTGCTGGGCGGTCGTACGCCGACTCCGCCGCTATGTCGCGGAGTCGACCACGGGCGAGCACTCCCTCAAGGAGCAGTTCCGCGTCGCGTGGTCCGCGCGTCCCTTCCGCCTTCTCATCATGGGTTTCATCCTGCAGGCTCTCGGGGCTGGTGCCGTGCTCGCGGCTGCACCGTACTTCTCTCGCTACATCCTCGGCGTCGCGGACTTCGGCATCGTTTTCGGCGTACTCCTCGTGCCCGCCGTGATCTTCATGCCGCTGTGGGCCTTCGTCGGCCATCGCATCGGCAAGCGAAGGGGATTCATCATCTCGTCGTTCGTTTTCATGGCGGGCCTCGTGGCGTCGCTGGCCGCGCACGTGGTGCCGCTCGCCGCCGCACTTGCGCTCGTCGCCGTCACCTCGGTGGGCTACGCGGGAATGCAGATGTTCCCCCTCGCCATGCTGCCCGACACGATCTCCGACGATGCTTCTCGCACCGGCAGTCAGCGCGCAGGTGCCTTCACAGGGGTGTGGACGGCCGGTGAAACGGCGGCCTTCGCGATCGGGCCTGCGCTCGTGCTCCTGCTTCTGGCGGTGACCGGGTTCATCTCCACGACAGCAGGGCAGACGGTGACGCAGCCCGACTCGGCGATTCTCGGTGTCACGCTGGCCTTCTCCGTGTTGCCCGTCGTACTCGTCGCGCTGAGCCTGCCCTTCGTCTGGCGCTATCCCCTGCGCGAGAACTAGGCAAGCGGGAGGTACGCCGAGAGGTCGCTGCGCTCCCCGCTCGCGCGCAGTCTCCCGCCGGCGACGGCATCGGTCCAGCTGAGCGCTCCCGTGGCGAGTTGGAGCCAGGTGCGGCCATCGCACTCGACGACGGCCGCCGGGGTGCCGCGCCGGTGCTTCACGCCTTCGACCACCTGCACAGCGGCGTACGGCGGCACGCGCACCTCGACGGACTTGCCGGGCGCAGATGCGGTGAGCATCCCCAGCGTCGCCTTCACGGCCGCGCGCTCGATGTCGGGATCGGGCGTGCGTTCCATCGAGTACGCCGTGAGGCAGGTCTCCAACTGCTGGGCGAGCGCGGGGTCAGCCATGCCGCCACCCTATGGCCCTTCTTCGGTCCAAAAGTGCCACCCGGTGGCGCATTTCGACCGAAGAACGAGCCGCTCAGCAGCGCTCGTCGACCCAGTCGAGGACGACAGAGAGGGCCTTCTCCCAGCCCGCATCCAGCATGAGGTCGTGGCCGATGCCGGGCAGCCAGACAGGTTCGACGCCGTACGCCGCAGCGGTGACCTCGACGGCCCTTTCGTCGACGACGCGATCATCTGGCGTGCCGACGACGAGCACGGGGCATCGCACCGGGCC
>JBEGMG010000416.1:0-3563 GCA_041183165.1 Actinomycetota bacterium
GAGTCGCCGACCACCTTGAGCAGGAAGAGCTCGCCCTCGCCGACGATCTCGCGCGGCAGCGGGAAGATCGTCTCGACGGCTTCCTCCGCGAGAATCGGTCCGCCGGCGGCGATGCGGCCCAGGACGGGGACGTAGGCGGCAGCGGGCATGGCATCGCCGATGCCGGTGACATCCACGATCGCCTCAGTGGCGGTGGTGTCGTCGGCGACGACGAGTGCACGCGGCCTGTTGGCATCTCGACGCAGCAGGCCCTTCTTCTCGAGCACGTTGAGCTGGTGGGCGACACTCGAGGGTGAGGTGAGGCCGACCGCCTCGCCGATCTCGCGCACGCTGGGCGGGTAGCCCTGCTCCTCGACCGTGCTGCGGATGACCGCGAGGATGTCGCGCTGGCGGGGGGTGAGCCCCTCGCCGAAGTCGGGTTCGGTCTGGCTGCGGCGGGCCATGGATCCTCCGGTCGTCGGTCGATCGTGCAGGTGGGTGTCAGACCCCCTTGGGACCCTTCCCCTATGCCCGAGACCGTAGCCCCGCCACGAGGGAATTTCAAACACCTGTTCGATTACGCCGCGGCGTGTCGCGTGACAGATGGGGCCTTTGGGACGTATGTTCGATCGAACAGCCGTTCGAACCGAGTGATCCGGTCGGGCGGAGACCAGACAAGGAGGGTCCCCATGGCCGCCACCTACGCCGCTCCCGCACTGCCCGGTCTGCGCCCCGGGGCCCGCCGGGTCAACCGCTCAGCCCAGCCCGGCCTTCGCATGACCCGCCGGGGCCGCCTCGTCGTCCTGGCGGTCGCGCTCCTCGTGGTCCTGCTCCCGGGGGCATGGCGCGCGATGGCCACGGCCCAGGTCGAAGGGCCCACGACCGTTGCCGTGGAGGTTCAGCCAGGCGACACCCTGTGGGGGATCGCCGCGGGCATGGATCCCGGTGCCGACCCCCGTGCCCTCATCGCCGAGATTCGCGAGCTCAATGGGCTCACCCAGTCCGGGCTCGTGCCCGGGCAGGTGCTCGTCGTCCCGGCCGGCTGATAGCCCCAACCACTCCCCGAAATCCGCTGGTCAGCCCTCGTTCACGATGCGTGCCCCATGGGGCACATGTGACGGGGGAGGTGACTGCGACACGCCGATTTGGGGTCTTGCAGATGTCCGGGCTAAGGTCTAAGGTCCCCCTACATCTAGTAGGAACAAGGGTGTAATTCCTCCACAGGTTGTGGTTGGAAACGCACAGTCTGTCCTCAGGTAGTCCACAGGGTCATCCACCGGTGCCCCTCACGAAAGCCCCTCGGGGCCGTCCTCGGATGGCCCTCAACAGCAGTCCCCGGGGCCATCGACAGATGGCCCCTTCGTAGTCCCAGGGCTCAGGGCCCCGGATCGAGGAGAGGAGTCCCCATGCGCTGTCCCTACTGCCGTGGTGGCGACTCCCGGGTCCTCGATTCCCGCACGGCCGACGACGGCGCCGCGATCCGCCGGCGCCGCGAGTGCCAGGAATGCGGCAAGCGCTTCACCACCGCCGAGACCGCCGTCCTCTCGGTATCCAAGCGGTCGGGAGCCACCGAGCCCTTCAGTCGCGCCAAGGTCGTGTCCGGCGTACGCAAGGCATGCCAGGGCCGTCCCGTGAGCGATGACGACCTGGCCCTGCTCGCCCAGCGCGTCGAGGACGCGCTGCGCGCCACCGGGTCAGCGGAGGTGCCGGCCGAGGAGGTAGGCATCGCGATCCTCGGCCCGTTGCGCGAGCTCGACGAGGTCGCCTACCTCCGCTTCGCCTCTGTCTACCGATCCTTCGAATCGCTCGCCGACTTCGAGGCCGAGATCGCACTCCTGCGTTCCGAGGCCGAGCTCGCCGGCCACCCCGATCTCATCGATCCGACAGACATCGACCCGACAGACCTTGACGCACCTGATCTCGCTTCACCGACGACCCACTGACAGCACCACCGCATTGCCCACACCACCGAGGGAGACACCCGCAATGACCGATCTGAGCAACAGCCCCGCCACCACCGGCACGGGCACAGGGCTGACCATGAAGCGCCTGTTCACCACGCCGGGTGTCCACCCCTACGACGATGTGACGTGGGAGCGTCGCGATGTCGTGCAGACCAACTGGAAGACGGGCGAGACCGTCTTCGAGCAGCGCGGCGTGGAGTTCCCCGACTTCTGGAGCATCAACGCGTCCACCATCGTCACCACCAAGTACTTCCGCGGCGCTGTGGGCAGCGACACGCGCGAGTCCAGCCTGCGCCAGCTCATCGACCGCGTGGTGCTCACCTACACCCAGGCCGGTCGCGAGTACGGCTACTTCGCCACCCCCGAGGATGCGGAGATCTTCGAGCACGAGCTCACCTGGATGCTGCTGCACCAGGTCTTCAGCTTCAACTCACCGGTCTGGTTCAACGTCGGCACGCCGGCACCGCAGCAGGTCTCGGCCTGCTTCATCCTCGCCGTCGACGACACGATGGACTCGATCCTCAACTGGTACCGCGAGGAGGGCCTGATCTTCAAGGGCGGCTCCGGCGCCGGCCTCAACCTCTCGCGCATCCGCTCCTCCAAGGAGCTGCTCTCCTCCGGCGGCACCGCGTCGGGCCCCGTCTCCTTCATGCGCGGTGCTGACGCGTCCGCGGGCACCATCAAGTCCGGTGGCGCCACGCGCCGCGCGGCGAAGATGGTCGTCCTCGACGTCGACCACCCCGACATTGAGGAGTTCATCGAGACCAAGGTGCGCGAGGAAGACAAGATCCGCGCCCTGCGCGATGCGGGCTACGACATGGATCTCGGTGGCGCCGACATCACGAGCGTGCAGTACCAGAACGCCAACAACTCCGTCCGCGTCTCCGATGAGTTCATGAAGGCCGTCGAGGATGGCACCGACTTCGGCCTGCGCGGCCGCAAGACCGGCGAGGTCATCGAGACCGTCGACGCCAAGCAGCTCTTCCGCAAGATGAGCGAGGCGGCCTGGGCATGCGCCGATCCCGGCATCCAGTACGACGACACGATCAACGACTGGCACACCAACCCCGAGACCGGGCGCATCACCGCGTCCAACCCCTGCTCGGAGTACATGAGCCTGGACAACTCCTCGTGCAACCTCGCGAGCCTGAACCTCATGTCGTTCCTGACGGACCAGGACACCTTTGATGCCGATCGGTTTGCCCGGGCGGTCGAGCTGGTCATCACCGCGATGGATATCTCCATCTGCTTCGCGGACTTCCCGACCCAGGCCATCGGGGACACCACGCGGCGCTACCGCCAGCTCGGCATCGGCTACGCCAACCTCGGCGCCCTGCTCATGGCGACCGGCCTGCCCTATGACTCCGATGCCGGTCGCGCCTTCGCGGCGTCCATCACCAGCCTCATGACGGGCACCGCCTACAAGCGCAGTGCGGAGCTCGCCGGGATCGTCGGGCCCTATGAGGGCTTCCCCCGCAATGCCGAGGCGCACACCCGGGTGATGCGCAAGCACGCCACGGCGAATGATGGCGTGCGCACGGTGTCGACCCTCGACTCCGATGTCATGCGTGCTGCCCGCCAGGCGTGGGCCGACTGCCTGCGCATCGGCGAGGCCAATGG
>JBEGMG010000417.1:0-6226 GCA_041183165.1 Actinomycetota bacterium
TCTTCAACTGCTTCGCGCTTGTGCAGTACCTGCAGTACAAGCCGGTCGGGAAGTGGGCGAACTACCTGAGGGGCGAGAAGGCCTACATCGTGCTGAGCCTCGTCGCCAAGTCGGCGCTGGCTTGGCAGGTATTCGCCGGCACCCTCGTCCCGCCTGCCTGAGCGTGCTTGGGCATGCGCGTCGCTCCCCTTGCCCCTAACCTCTGGCCATGAATCTCCTCACCAAGACTTGCGTCACGATCGCCCTCACCGCCCTGGCTCTGTCGAGCGGGGTGGCAACAGCCGCGGAGCACCAGCACGGCAACGGCGACGGAAAGTCGGGCTACTCCCTCTCCCTGCGCATCGACCGCGTCAAGGCGTCGACAGGCCAGGTGAAGTTCACCGTCACGCCCAAGGGCTTCACCTATGTGAAGGTCCCCGACGACGGGGCGCCCAACGTCGTCGGCGAGGGCCACGCGCACATCTACGCCAAGGACACCGCCACCGGCAAAGTGCGCTACATAGGCTGGACCGGCAATGGGCTGACCGACTGGAGCGACCCGGATCGTCTCGTGGCCGGCAAGACTTACCGCATCTACGCCATCTTCTCCGAAAACGACCACACCGAGCGGTCCAGCATCAGGTCACGCGCGGTGGTCGTCACCATGCGATAGCACCACCACCGCGCGTGCGGAACCCGACCCACGACTGACGGGCAGCCACGTCCTGAGGGGATCCGCGCGTAGGATCGCTCCATGGATCGCACGGCTGACGACCTCATCGACGCACGCGGGCCTCGCTTCGCGTCGGTGATCACGGCTGTCGTGCTCGGTGTCGCTCTTATCGGCATCTACACGCCGATCTTCCCCGTACTCGTCGGACTCCAGGCCCTGGTCTTCCTCGTCGGCGCGGCCCTCGGCGTGCGTCACCAGCCCTACGTCACCTTCTTCACCTCTGTGCTGGCTCCACGTCTGGCACCGGCACCGCGGTGGCAGGACCCCACAGCACCGCGCATCGCCCAGGCCATCGCCCTCATCCTGCTCGTCGTCGCACTCGTCGCCTGGTTCTTCGGGGGGCTCACCGTCGCAGCCATCTGCGTCGCCGCTGCGTTCGTCGTCGCGCTCACACTGGCACTGACGGGCTTCTGCATCGGCTGCCAGGGATACGCCGTCTACCAGGACCTCAAGCGCCCCACGCCCTAACGCCGAGCACTAGGGCGGAGTCGGGCGGGCTTTGAGGCCGGAGAGCTTGCGGCCTGAGATCTCATCGAGGGATTTGCCCGCGGGCTCGATCTTGAAGATCTGGGTGATCACGAGCGCCATGATGCAGATGCCGGCCATGCCGAAGACAAGGAGGGGTATGCCGATCGCCTCCTGCAGGATCGGGAAGAAGAAGACGCCGAGCGCAGCACCGAGCTTGGCAGCTCCCGCAGCGAAGCCATGACCGGCAGCCCTGATGTCGGAGGGGAAGATCTCGGCCGGCAGGGCGTACGTCGTCGCATTCGGCCCGGCGTTCATGAAGAAGTTGAAGATCGCGAAGCCGATGAAGACCAGACCGAGATAGCCGGTGCCATCAGGGCCCTGCAGAAGCGATGAGATGCCGAGGATGACAAGGCCCACCGCCATGAAGACGAAGCCGGTCGTTTGCAATCGAATGCGACCCCAGCGCTCGACGAGGAAGATCGCGGCGGCGAAGCCGAGAACAAGGAAGACGTCGAGAGCGGCGGTCCACTCCGTCGACGCGATGTCATCGGCGATGAAGTTGGTGTTGGATCTGTCCTGGTTCCCGCCAAAGGCCAGCGCCGCGATCAGCGTCGGAGTGAAGATCCCCACCCCGTAGGTCGCGATATCCATGAGGAACCATGGGACAGACGTGAAGATCGTGCGTCTGATCATGTCGGGCTTGAAGAGTTGCGGCTGCCAGAGCGCCTGGATCCCCTCAGAGGACTGCTCGGCCTTCTCGCGGTCCTTGTCGGTGACCACGACGGGCACGTTGGTGAGTTCTTCGACGACCTTGATCGCTTCTTCCTCATGCCCATTCTGGGCAAGCCATCGCGGACTCTCCGGCACTCTTCGTCTGAGCAGGATGATGACGAGGGCGGGGACGACGCCGAAGCCGAGCATCCATCGCCACGACGTCTCGTCCGGCAGGATCAGCAGGACCACCACACCGACCAGGGCGCCGAGAAGCATGCCCACTGCCTGCAGCGAGAAGGCGGACACCAGCCAGCGGCCGCGGTTCTTCTGCGGCAGCACCTCGGCGAGGTAGGAAGCTGCGATCGGGTAGTCCAGCCCGATGGCGATTCCGAGCAGGAAGCGGAAGGCAATGAGGGACCAGGTGTCCCAGGCGACCATGCAGCCGATGGAGAAGGCGACGAACATCCACAGGTCGTACTTGAAGATGCGCCTTCTGCCGAGCTTGTCGCCGAGAGGCCCGAGCACCGCGGCCCCGAACATCGCCCCGACGATGGCGGCAGCCGAGATGAGGCCCTTCTGCCAGGCATTCGCGCCCAGGTCCTCAGCGATGAGGGGATTCGCTACACCGATGATGAAGAAGTCGAACCCGTCGAGCATGATGCCAAGGCCGGCAAGGAGCCAGAACTTCTTGTGCAGGCGCGTCATGCGTGCCTGATCGAGCGCCTTGCCGAGGGGAATGGCCTTGACATCACTCACGGATGCAACCTAGGAAGAGTCCCCACCCAAGGCCAGCCTCGGCACCCAACCTTCACCCTGAGCCCCGAATGTTCACTCGGATGTCGCCGGATCAGCCGAAGCGACCGTTGACGTAGTCGAAGGTTCGCGGGTCCTGTGGCTCACCGAACATGAGGTCAGTGGGCCCGTGCTCCACGATGTGGCCCGGCTGGCCGTGCTCGGCGAGGAAGAAGGCGCACGACTGCGACACGCGCTGCGCCTGCTGCATGTTGTGGGTCACGATCACGATGGTGACCTCCGACCGAAGCTCGTCGATGGTCTCCTCGATGCGCCGCGTCGATGTGGGGTCGAGTGCCGAGCAGGGCTCGTCCATGAGGAGGACCTTGGGCTTGATGGCGAGCGAGCGGGCAATGCATAGGCGCTGCTGCTGGCCGCCGGAGAGACCTCCACCTGGAGCCCGGAGGCGGTCCTTGACCTCCTTCCACAGGCCAGCCTTGGTGAGGCAGTGCTCCACGAGCTCGTCCTTCTCGTCACCGCTCGCGTGGACGCCGTTGAGTTTGAGTCCAGCGATGACGTTGTCGTAGATGCTCATCGCCGGGAAGGGGTTGGGCTTCTGGAAGACCATGCCGATCTGCCTGCGGGCATCGGTGATGCGCACATTGGGGGCGTAGATGTCCTCGCCATCCAGGAGCACCTCGCCCGCGATGCGGGCGCTCACCACGAGCTCGTGCATGCGGTTGAGCGATCGGAGGAAGGTCGACTTGCCGCAGCCTGAGGGCCCGATGAGAGCGGTGACCTCCCCCGCGGGCATGAGAAGCGAGACGCGATCGAGCACCAGGTGGGTGCCGAACCAGCATGAGATGTCGATGGCGTGCAGCGAGAAGAGCTGGGGAGCCGCCGCCGTGGAGGTGTCGTCGACCGTCATCGTCATGGAACTCTTCCGTTCAGAGGAGGTTGGGCAGGAGTCGGAGGGCGCTCATCGATGCCATGACGCCGGCGAAGAAGACGATCGGGGCGGCGACGAGCCATGCCTGCCACTTCCCCCAGCGAATGACGAGCCACACGGTCGCCACCGCGACCACGAGGAGGAGTTGCAGCCACAGCAGCAGCGGGACGAGACCTGCGGGATCACCCGCCATCGCCTGCTCGGCCGGGTCGAGGGATGCTGCAGTGATCACGCGCGGAGGGGCGGGCTGGGCCGGCGTAACGAGCTCCGCGTCAACGCGAAGCAGATCCGTGGGCATGAAGCGCGGGCCCATCGCCGTGACCAGGGTGAGGCGGCCCTGACCCGCCTCGAGGATCGGCGGCAGCGGATCACCTGGTCGCCGTACACCGATCACGCGGTACTCCGCGGGCCCTTGACCTGTCGTGGCGACGATCGTCATGCCGGGCTGCAGGATCTCGAGCTGCCCGAAGGGGCCACCGAAAGCTGCCTGCCGGCCGTAAATCACCGAGGTGCCCGGCTGGCCGGGAAGCACGGTGTCGCGCTTGTGGCCCGGGCCGCTCTGGGTGACGGTCGAGGTCGTCCCCTCGACGACGACCTCCCTCATACCCAGATCGGGAATCTCGAGGATCGCCACGGGTGCGCCGGGCCGTAGGAGCGCGCCGTTGACGTCCGTCTGTCCCACCGGTGCGATCGCGTTGGCGAGCTCGCTGCGGAAGTCGGAGTAGAGGACCTCCTGGTCGCGCGCATGCACGAGCTGGCTGACGATGAGGAGGTTGGCGAGGAAACCGAGGCACAGGATGGCCAGGGTGAGCAGCGCACTGGCGGCAAGGAACATTGGTGACTGCACGAAGGGAGGGGCCAACGCAGGCGCACCCTGGGTGCCGCTCTCGATGACCTCCGGCTCCCGAGCCTCCACGCTCATGACCCCACGCTCACTGCGTCGTCGGACTCGTCGGACGTGGCTTCATTGCGGCGCCCCCGCCAGTAGGCGTAGGCCGCACCGAGGAGCAGCCCAGCGCCTACGACGATGAGGATCAGTCGCCACGGAGTCTCCTCGGTGGTGGCTTCCTGCTGTGCCGCCACCTCGGACTCGTAGGCAGCGACCTCTTCGGGCTCCGGCGCCGCGGGATCGCCGTAGGCAAAACCAGCCGACCCGGGCACGTAGCCATCGATGAGATCCGCGATCGCCGTGGCTGACTCGCCCTTCGCCTCGTATCGCCCTTTGCCGTCGACCGCGATCGTTGCAGTGAAGACCTGCAGGTCGGCCGTGCTCAGGGTGTCGCGGCACGCGAAGGTGAGCGTGTAGTCGCCCTTGATCCGCTGGCCGGGTGCAGCCGTGGCCAGGTAGGTGGCGAGGTCGGTGGGCAGCGGTACGACGTAGTGCCCGGGATAGCTCTCCGGGCCGATCGTGGTGATCTTGGTGGTACCGATGACATTGCCGCGGTCCGCGCCCTTGAGATTTGGACCATCGAGTTTGACGGCGAACATCTGACCTCGAGTGCAGACATCTGACGTGGCAATGTCCATCGCGGTAAGCAGGTCGCCACTAGGCGGATCGATGACGAGATAGCCCAATCGCTCAGGCTCTTCGGCAGACGCGAGACCGGGGACTCCCATCAGGAGCGCCGCGAGGACGACGCCCACAAAGGCGCGCAGTGCCACGGGTCTCCTTCGCTCGTCGCTGCGGGCATCCTGCCCAGATGAGGTGTCTTGCAGGTAAACGGGCAATGAGGTGCCGGGGAACACACTGTTCCCCGGCACCTCATTGGGGCCTACTTGGCGATCTTGATGGTCGCGGAAGCCTTGCCCGGGTTGTAGCCGTCCTTCGTGGCGGTGACCGTCACGGAGATGGTCTTGCCCCGATCGCTGGCCTTGACCTCGTAGCTCGCGCCCGTACCCACGGTCTTGGTGCCGACCTTCCACGCGTAAGTGGTGGCATCAGGTGCGGGGTTCCAGGTGCCGGTGGAGGCCTTGAGAGTGGCCCCGACCTTGCCCTGGCCGGTGATCTTGGGCTTGACGGTGTTGGTCACCGAAACCGGCTTGGCACCCTCTTCAAACACGATGCCGGCCTTGGTCTGGCGCAGTGTGAGCGATCCTTCGTAGACCGTGATCGGCTTCGGATCCGCACCCGCGCGGCACACGAACTTGACCGAGTAGACGCCGGTCGGAATCTTGACCGAGGTGTCGTCGCCCGCCTGGTCGTAGGAGTACGCCGCCTGAGCCATGTCCAGGTTGCTGGCCACCGGGACGCTCATGGGGGTGGTCTGCGAGCCCGAGGCCGGGATCGCAGACAGCGGCTGCAGGCCGTTCAGGGTGATGTCACCCGTGACGCCGGTGCCGGACAGTGTGACGACGTAGTGCGTCGCGTTGGGGCTTGCGCAGCCTCCGGTCGTCGTCACCGCCATCGCCGTCTCGCCCGTGCCCGCGGCAGGGGTGATGCTCAAGGTGCCGTTGGCCGAGGCCACGGGAGCGGCCGCAAGGGCCGCTCCCGCCACCGCGAGGGCACCCACGGCGGCCGCGAGGCCGCGCGCGATGCGTGCATTCATGTGTCTATCCCTCTCGTCGTCAGGCCGGGTCAGCTACGGCTGCTCGTGTCGCCACACTTGCTGGCGTCCTTCAGGTCTCCGAAGCCCTGGAGGTTGATCTGCGGC
>JBEGMG010000418.1:0-2829 GCA_041183165.1 Actinomycetota bacterium
GTCGAGCGAGAGCGTGAAGGCATCCACATCGGAGGCACGCTGGGCGAAGGCGCAGAAGCGGCATCCGGTGTAGCAGACGTTGGTGAAGTTGATGTTGCGATTGACGACGTAGGTGACCTCATCCCCGACGACCTCGCGGCGCAGATCATCGGCAAGCGAGGCAACCGCCTCGAGGGCATCACCCGTCGCCGACATGAGGGTCACTGCATCATCGACGTGGTCCGGATGGGCGAGGCGTGCGGGATCGGCATGGGCGATGTCGAGTGCTCGGCGGATATCCGATGGCAGGCGCGGGACCCCGGCACTCACGCGTCGGGCGCGCTCGGTCACCTCCTCCCAGTCGCCGTAGACATCGGCGAAGTCCTCCCGGCGATCCGCAGAGCGGCCGGTGATGTCGATGTCGATGTGCAGGTCGACGCGCCCGCCTGCAGCGCGCGCAGCGAACTCCGCGTAGCCCCCCGAGTCGGCATCGGGCTCCTGCCAGGGCAACCCGACGGGAAGCACAGTCGGATTCAGCAGTCCCTGTCGATCCGCAAGGGCCTCGACGTGGGGCCGCACGCGCGGGTCGATCCACTCGCCGGAGAGCACATAGCGCGGGTGCGCGGTGAGACGCGGGCGCAGCTCGAATCCGGCGGCCGCTGTGCTCTCGCGAAGCGCATCCAGATGCGGCCACGGCCTCTCGGGGTTGACGTGATCCGGAGTCACGGGGCTTACGCCGCCCCAGTCGTCGACTCCCGCACGCAGCAGGAGCGCGAGGTCATCGGAGAGATTGGGTGGGGCCTGCAGGCGCACGCCGGGGCCGAGCAGGATGCGCGCGGTCGCGAGTGTCGCGATGTAGGACTGCTCATCGAGGTCGGGTTCACCCCGCATCGCGGTGTCGTCCTTGGCGCGGAAGTTCTGAACGATCACTTCCTGCACGTGCCGATGGCGCCGGTGGACCGTTCGGATGGCGAAAAGCGCATCGACGCGCTCCTCATCCGTCTCGCCGATGCCGACGAGGATCCCGGTCGTGAAGGGGATCGCCAGTCGACCGGCGTCTTCGAGGACCTGCAGGCGGACCCGCGGCTCCTTGTCGGGGCTGCCGAAGTGGGGAGCACCGGGGGTGGACCACAGGCGCTCGGAGGTGGTCTCGAGCATCATCCCCATGCTGGGTGCGACGGGTCGGAGTCGACGCATCTCCTCCCACGACATCACGCCCGGATTGAGGTGCGGTAGCAGCCCGGTCTCCTCGAGGACGCGGATCGACATCGCGCGCACGTAGGAGAGCGTGTCGGCGTACCCCGCTTCGTCGAGCCACTCGCGAGCGGCCGGCCAGCGGTCCTCGGGCCGATCGCCGAGGGTGAAGAGAGCCTCGGCGCAGCCGAGGGCGGCTCCGCTTCGGGCGATCTCGAGGACCTCGTCAGGCGAGAGGTACGGCGCGGGCACGCGGTGCGGCACGGTCGCGAAGGTGCAGTAGTGGCAGCGGTCACGGCACAGGCGGGTGAGCGGGATGAAGACCTTGGGCGAGTAGGTGATCACGCCGGGCAGTCCGGCATCCTCGAGCCCACGATCGCGCAGCGATCCGGCGACGTCGAGCAGCTCCTCGAGAGCGTCCCCGCGGGCGCCGATCAGCCAGGTGGCCTCGTCGGGTGCGAGGGTCGATCCCCGGCGGGCGCGAGCCAGTGCCCGGACGACCCCCGACGGCGTGGACGGCATCGTGACACCCTATGACCATGCCGACGACCCCGACACCGCTGCGCCGCATCACCGTGCTCGCAGGGGGGATCGGCGGCGCTCGCTTCCTGCGCGGTTTGCTGGCCGCAGCCCCCGATGCCGAGGTGACCGTCATCGGCAACACCGGCGACGACATCTGGATCCACGGCCTGCGCGTGTGCCCGGATCTCGACACGGTGATGTACACCCTGGGCAACGGCATCTCCGAGGAGCGCGGCTGGGGTCGCGAGGCGGAGACCTTCACCGTCAAGGAGGAGCTGGCCGCCTACGGCCTCGAGCCGTCGTGGTTCGGGCTGGGCGACCGCGATATCGCCACCCACCTGGTGCGCACGCAGATGCTCAACGCCGGCTTCCCCCTCTCCACGATCACCGAGGCACTCTGCGACCGCTGGCACCCGGGTATCCGCCTCCTCCCGATGACCGACGAGCGCGCGGAGACCCACGTCGTCGTGGACGATCCGGAGGGCGGCGTCGACGACACTGGGGCGCCCGCGCGCCGCGCCATCCACTTCCAGGAGTGGTGGGTGCGCTACCGCGCCGAACTCCCCGCACATGCGATCGTGCTCGTGGGCGCCGACGAGGCCAAGCCCGGTCCAGGGGTCGTCGAGGCCATCGAGTCCGCCGACGTCGTGCTGCTCCCCCCGTCCAATCCGGTGGTCTCGGTGGGCACGATCCTGCGCGTCCCGGGCATTCGCGAGGCAGTGCAGCGGACGTCGGCACCGGTGGTCGGAGTCTCACCTATCGTCGGTGGGCGTCCCGTCCGCGGCATGGCGGACGCATGCCTCACCGCCATCGGAGTTCAGACGGATGCCGCTGCAGTCGCGCGCCACTACGGGCCGCGACACGCACTCATCCCCGCGGGTGCTCCCGCCGACGGCATCCTCGACGGCTGGCTCATGGACAGCGCCGACTCCCCTTCCGTGCCCGCGGTGCAGTCACTCGGCATTGCCTGCGAGGCCCGACCGCTCCTCATGACCGACACCGACGCCACGGCCGCCATCGCGCACGCCGCACTGGATCTCGCCTCGAGCCTGCGGCCACCGGCATGACACTCCAGGTCATCGGACTCGCCGGGATCGGCGAGATCTCCGCGGGTGACGATCTCGCAGCAATGAT
>JBEGMG010000419.1:0-5044 GCA_041183165.1 Actinomycetota bacterium
GACACGACCGCCTTGAACTCCGCGCCAGGGCGGAACTTAGGAAGCTTGGTGGCCTTGATCTGCACCGTCTCACCCGTCTGCGGGTTGCGGCCGGTGCGCGCCTTGCGGTCATGGCGCTGGAAGACGCCGAAGCCGGCGACGGCAACCTTCTCGCCGCGAGCGACCGCGCGCTTGACCTCGTCCAGCGCTGCCTCGATCACATTGCTGACGTCACGCTTGCTGTGTCCGAGCTGCGTGGACACCGAGTCGATGAGTTCCTGCTTGTTCACTTAAGTCCCCTCCGGAGGGAAGTCGGACCGACCCTCAGGTCGGTAGGCCGGTCCCGCGACCGGCGACGTACATCACCCTAGTACGACAGGGATTTTGCGCCATCGGCGGGCTTGCCCGGCTCGGTCATCGGTCAGCTAATGGTCGTGGGGGCATAGGCCGGTCGCGACGATTCGAATGCCGCGATGGCGTCGTCGTTCTGCATGGTGATGCCGATGTCATCGAGGCCCTGCAGGAGGCGCCAGCGCACGTAGGGGTCTACGTCGAAGGGCGCGACGAGGTCACCTGCGCTCACGGTCTGGGCCTCGAGGTCGACCGTGACGGCCGTCGTCGGGTCCGCCTCGATGAGCGCCCACAGCTGCTCCACGGTGTCCTGGTCGACGAGCGCCGTGAGCAGTCCCGCCTTGCCGGAGTTGCCGCGGAAGATGTCAGCGAAGCGCGAGGAGATGACGACCATGAAGCCGTAGTCCTGCAGCGCCCACACCGCGTGCTCACGCGAGGAGCCGGTGCCGAAGTCCGGACCGGCGACGAGCACAGAGACACCGGCGTACTCAGGGCGGTTGAGCACGAAGTCGGGATCGGACCTCCACGCACTGAAGAGACCGTCTTCGAACCCATGACGCGTGATTCGCTTGAGGTACTCGGCGGGGATGATCTGGTCGGTGTCGACATTGCTGCGACGCAGCGGTGCGGCAGTGCCCGTGTGCACGGTGAAGGCGTCCATGTGGCTCCTCGCTCAGCGGATCGGTCGGATCAGGCCAGGTCGGCGGGTGAGGCGAAGTGGCCGCTCACGGCGGTGGCCGCAGCGACCTGCGGCGACACCAGGTGGGTGCGCCCACCCGGTCCCTGGCGACCCTCGAAGTTGCGGTTGGAGGTCGATGCGCTGCGCTCGCCCGGGGTGAGCTTGTCGGGATTCATCGCCAGGCACATCGAGCAGCCGGCCTCGCGCCACTCCGCCCCGGCATCGACGAATACCTTGTCGAGGCCCTCGGACATCGCCTGCAGACGCACCTTGACCGAGCCCGGCACGACGAGCATGCGTACGCCGTCAGCGACCTTGCGACCCTCGAGGATCGATGCGGCGGCGCGCAGATCCTCGATGCGGCCGTTGGTGCAGGAGCCGACGAAGACGGTGTCGACGGGGATCGCGCGGATCGGGGTGCCAGGTGCGAGGTCCATGTATTCGAGCGCACGCTCGATGGCGACCCGCTCCACCTCGTCTGCCGCGTCCTCCGGAGAGGGCACGGAGCCGGAGAGAGGCACTCCCTGACCGGGGTTGGTGCCCCAGGTGACGAAGGGGCTGAGCTCACTGGCCTCGATGACGACCTCGGCGTCGAAGGTGGCGTCGTCATCGGTACGCAGGGTCTGCCAGTAGGCGAGGGCGGCGTCCCAGTCCGCGTCCTTGGGCGCATGGGGGCGGCCCTCGAGGTAGGCGAACGTCGTCTCGTCCGGCGCGACCATGCCGGCACGCGCACCCGCCTCGATCGACATGTTGCACAGCGTCATACGGCCCTCCATGGAGAGCCCCTGGACGCCTTCGCCGCGATACTCCAGCACGTAGCCCTGTCCGCCACCGGTCCCGATTCGCGCGATCACCGCGAGGATGAGGTCCTTGGCCGTGACGCCGTCAGGCAGCGGGCCGTTGACGGTGATGGCCATGGTCTTGAAGGGCTTGAGCGGCAGCGTCTGCGTGGCGAGCACATGCTCGACCTCGCTCGTGCCGATGCCGAAGGCGAGCGCACCGAAGGCGCCGTGGGTCGAGGTGTGGGAGTCGCCGCAGACCACGGTCATGCCGGGCTGGGTGAGTCCGAGCTGCGGGCCCACCACGTGGACGATGCCCTGGTCCTGGCTGCCCAGGGGGAAGAGCGGCACGCCGAACTCCGCGCAGTTCTGGCGAAGTGCCTCCACCTGGGCGCGCGAGATCGGATCGGCGATGGGCTTGTCGATGTCGATCGTGGGGACGTTGTGGTCCTCGGTCGCCAGGGTGAGGTCGGGGCGGCGTACGACGCGTCCGGCCGACCGCAGGGCGTCGAACGCCTGGGGGCTCGTGACCTCGTGGACGAGGTGGAGGTCGATATAGAGGAGATCAGGCTCGCCCTCGGCTCGACGCACGACGTGCGCGTCCCAGACCTTCTCTGCCAGCGTCTTGCCCATGTGCACTCCTTCGGGGAATGGGCCAAGGGTAACGACGAATGCGAGAAGGCCCGACCCCCGGGGAGGGATCGGGCCTTCAGGCGAGAGATGAGTCTCGCTCGCGTAGCCCCGACGGGATTCGAACCCGCGCTACCGCCTTGAGAGGGCGGCGTGCTAGGCCACTACACAACGGGGCCGTGCACACGTGAGAGAGCACGTGAACTCGCTGGGGTACCAGGACTCGAACCTAGACTAACTGAACCAGAATCAGTTGGGCTGCCAATTACCCCATACCCCATGGGCGACGTTCGGCTGAGCGCTCCGAGCGACCCGAGGAGTGTACCCGAGCACGATCCTGCGCCTCTAGCCGGTGCAGGCCGCCTGCAGGCGACGCAGCGTCTCCTCGCGACCGAGGATCTCCATCGATTCGAAGAGCGGCGGTGACACGCGCCTGCCCGTGACGGCGATCCGCACCGCTCCGAAGGCCACCTTGGGCTTCAGCCCTAGCCCTTCGATAAGTGCGCCGCGCAGTGCCTGCTCGATCGGCTCCGCGGCCCACTCCGTGAGGCCCGTGAGTGCGTCGAGCGACGCCGCAAGCACGCGCTGCGATTCCTCATCGGCCACCGACTGCTCAGGGTCGATGGCGAAGTCGGCGGGGTCGACGAAGAGGAAGCCGAGCATGCCTCGCGCCTGCGCGAGGGTCTCCATGCGCTCCTGCACGAGGGGCACGGCTTCGGCGAGAATCTCGCGCTGGCGAGCGGTGGGCGAATCCGCCAGCAGGCCGTCGCGCTGGAGGAAGGGCACGAGCCGCTCCGCGAACTCCTCGGGGGTGAGGGAGCGGATCCAGTCGCCGTTGATCGCGGTGCACTTCTTGAGGTCGAAACGGGCGGGGTTGGGGCTCACGCGCGAGATGTCGAAGGCCTCGGCCATCTGCGGCATCGAGAAGAACTCCCGGTCCTCCCCCATCGACCAGCCGAGCAGGGCGAGGTAGTTGAGCAGCGCCTCGGGGAGGTAGCCCTCCTCGCGGTACATCAGCAGCGCCGACTCCGGATCGCGCTTGGAGAGCTTCTTGTTGCCCTCGCCCATGACGTAGGGCAGGTGGCCGAAGCGGGGGGTCGTGCCGTCGCCCACGCCGATATCCGCGAGGGCGGCGTACATCGCGAGCTGGCGGGGGGTGGAGGAGAGCAGGTCCTCGCCGCGCAGCACGTGGGTGATGCGCATGAGCGCGTCGTCGACAGGGTTGACCAGGGTGTAGAGCGGGTCGCCATTGGCGCGCACGATGACGTAGTCGGGCACGTGCTCGCGGCCGAAGGTCAGCTCGCCACGGACCAGGTCGTCCCAGGTCCAGTCCTGATCCGGCATGGCGAAGCGGGTGACGGCGCTGCGCCCCTCTGCCTTGAAGGCCGCGCGCTGCTCGGGAGTGAGATGACGGCAGCGGCCGGAGTAGCCCTGGGTGCGCCCGGCCGCCCGGGCCGCCTCGCGCTCAGCCTCGAGCTCCTCGGCGGTGCAGTAGCAGGGATAGGCGTGCCCGGCCTCGACGAGCCCGCGGGCGACGTCGGCGTAGATGTCCATGCGCTCGGACTGGCGGTAGGGGCCGTAGGGGCCGCCGACCTCGGGACCCTCGTCCCAGTCCAGCCCGAGCCAGCGAAGCGCGTCGAGCAGCATGAGGTAGGAGTCCTCGGAGTCGCGCTCGGCGTCGGTGTCCTCGATGCGGAAGACGAAGGTGCCGCCGTGGTGACGCGCGAAGGCCCAGTTGAAGAGCGCGGTGCGCGCCATGCCGACGTGGGGATTGCCCGTGGGCGACGGGCAGAAGCGCACGCGGATATCGGAGGAAGGCACCCGCGGAGCCTATCGGGAGGACTCGAGCGCGAGGACGGCGTAGACCAGCTCGCCGTCCCATGCGTAGGAGCCGGTCACGGTGTCGACGCCGAGCAGGCGGGCAAGCTCATGGGCAAGCACGGCGGTCCAGGTGCCCGCGTGCGTTCTGCGGTCGAATGCGTCCACCGGGTGGTGCCTTTCGACCGTAGAACGACCGGCGTCGCCCACGTCCACGATCTCTGCCTCGTCGAAGCCGATGAAACGCTGCGCGCGCGGGTACGCCGCCTTGTAGATCGACTCCTTCGCGGCGAAGGCGAGGGTCGCTGCTTCCTCCGACGCCCATGCCTCGTGCTCAGCCTCGGTGAGGCACTGGCGTACGACGGCCCGCAGGCGATCGCCCTCGAGTCGCGGGCAGATGTCGATGCCCAGGCCCGTGTAGCCCTGTCCGCCCGCGCGGCGACCTACGATCGCTGCGGCCACGCCGCTGTGATGCGTGAGCGATCCCGCGATCCCTTCGGGCCAGACCGGTGCCCCCTCGGGCGAGCGCCCGACGCTCCCCTCGGCGCCGAGACGTCGCAGTGCCTCCACGGCGGCGAGGCGACCCATCAGGAAGTCGCTCCGGCGCGAGATCGCCGCGTCCGTCAACTCCGCGGGCCAGTCGAAGGCCTCGGCCCAGCCCGAGGGATCGCCCGCGACCCGGGCGCCGGCGCAGCCCGGGGGCAGCGCGACGGGCAGGTCGTCGAAGGCCGGCGTCATCCCGCGACGGAGTTGGTGAGGATCCCGATCCCCTCGATGGTGACCTCGACGTCGTCGCCGTCGCGCAGCG
>JBEGMG010000420.1:0-7967 GCA_041183165.1 Actinomycetota bacterium
TCACGCTCGCCCTCGCCGCGCCGCTGCCCGTGGTCATGCTCGCCGCCTTCGCCTGGGGCCTGTCGATGGAGATCATGGTCGTCCTGTGGTTCACCGCGCTCCAGCGCAATGTGCCGCCGGAGTCGCTCTCGCGCGTGTCCTCCTACGACGCCTTCGGGTCACTCATGTTCGGTCCTATCGGTCTCGCCCTCGCCGGCCCGCTCCTCATGCTCATCCCCATCTCGGAGGCCTTCGCGGTCGCCGCGCTCGTCGCCACCGTCGCGACCCTGGGGTCCCTCCTCGTTCCCTCCGTCTGGCGTCTGCGTTCCAGCGATGGGTACGCCGTGACCGCGGATGACGTCTCGGTGACCTGAGCCCCCCTTTCGACTGCAAACGCTTGCCGATAGGGTGAGGGCTCCACTTCGGCACGGGAGATCGCCCCATGAATACCGACATGCGCACCCAGATGGGCTCCGGCAAGGGCTTCATCGCCGCACTCGACCAGAGCGGCGGCAGCACCCCCAAGGCGCTGAAGCTCTACGGCATCGAGGAGAGCGCCTATTCGGGCGAGGCCGAGATGTTCGATCTCGTGCACGCCATGCGCAGCCGCATCATCACCAACCCGGCCTTCAACGGCGAAAAGGTGATCGCCGCGATCCTCTTCGAGATGACGATGGACCGCGACATCGAGGGTCAGCCGACGCCGTCGTACCTGTGGGATGTCAAGCGCGTCGTCCCGATCGTCAAGGTCGACCTCGGCCTCGCCGATGAGGTCGATGGCGCGCAGGTGATGAAGCCGATGCCGCACCTCGACGAGCTCTGCGCGCGAGCGGCCAGCAAGGGTGTCTTCGGCACCAAGATGCGCTCGGTCATCAACTCCGCGAACCCCGCGGGCATCAAGGCCGTTGTCGACCAGCAGTTCGACGTCGCCCTGCAGATCCTCGGCCACGGTCTCGTGCCGATCATCGAGCCCGAGGTCAACATCAAGAGCGACGACAAGGCGCAGAGCGAGGCGCTCCTGCGCGATGCGCTCCTCGCGGGCCTGGATCGCATCCCCGAGGGCCAGCAGGTGATGTTCAAGCTGTCGCTGCCGAGCGAGAACGACTTCTACTCCGTCTTCATCGGGCATCCCAAGGTGCTGCGCGTGGTCGCTCTCTCAGGGGGCTACTCGCGCGACGACGCCTGCGACATGCTCGCGGCCAATCACGGCATGATCGCGAGCTTCTCGCGCGCGCTCTCCGAGGGGCTCACCGCGCAGCAGAGCGATGCGGACTTCACCGCCACCCTGCAGGCGACGATCGACGAGATCTACGCCGCGTCGATCACCTGATCGGGGTAGGGCAGGATGCGGGTGTGAGCCTGCACGAGAACCTCCTGGGGGGTCCGCCCCCGACATTCCTTCCCGACGACGTCGATGCGCGCACCGAGCTCGAGGGCGGGGCCGACGCCTACGACGTCGCGCGACGCCATCCGCAGTCCAGCCTCGCGTGGGCGGTGCTCTCGGACGCGGCGTGGAACGAAGGCCGCGTCGTCGAGTCCTACGCGTTTGCGCGCGTGGGGTATCACCGCGGCCTCGATGCGCTGCGTCGCAATGGCTGGAAGGGTCACGGGCCCGTGCCGTGGTCGCATGAGCCCAACCGCGGGTTCCTCCGCTGCCTCATCTCGCTCCAGCGTGCCGCTGCAGCCATAGGCGAAGACGATGAAGCCGTGCGCTGCGCGGCCTTCATCGACGACTGCGACCCGAGTATTCGGGGCTAGGGACCGCGACGATGGCTGATGTCGCGGTGATCGGTGGCGGCATCAGTGGCATCGCCTGTGCCACCGCCCTGGCGGATGCAGGCCTCACCGTCGATGTCCTCGATCGCGGCCATCGCCTCGGGGGCCGGCTCGCGACGCAGACCCTGCGCGACACCGGCACGGCGTACGACGGCCGGGTGGTCGACGTGGGTGCGTCCTACTTCACGGTCGACGACGCGGGCTTCGGCCGCGTGGTCGGAGACTGGATCGATCGCGGACTCGTGCGCCCGTGGACCGACACCTTCCACATCGCAGATGGCAGCTCACTGCTCGGCACGAAGTCGGGACCCGTGCGCTACGCCGCACCGCGCGGACTGCGCAGTCTCGTCGAGGACCTCGCCGCCGTGCTGCCCTCTGACCTCGTCGAGATCCGCCATCCCATCGATGTGACGAGCGTGGATGTCGGCGAAGGCGGCGTGCGTATCGCTGATCGTGACTACCGCGCGGTGGCGCTGTGCGGCCCGGATCCCCAGATGGATGCACTCGTCTCCGCGAGCAGTGCGCCGTTGTGGGAGCCGGTGATGGCACTCGTCGCCGTCTACCCCGAGCGCACCTGGGACTTCGATGGAGCCTTCGTCAACGACGATCCCGTGCTGTCTTTCGTTGCCGATGACGGGTCGAGACGCGGTGACGATGCTCCCGTGCTCGTCGCTCACTCCACACCCGTATTCGCTGCGGGTCACCTCGCCGAACCTGTCACGGCCGCTCCGGCGATGCTGGCGGTGATGAGGAACCTCAGCGCAGGAGTGCCGGCCTGGTTCTCGGTCAAGCGCTGGACCTACGCCCGTCCCGCGCATGCGCGGGAGGAGGCCTTCTCCTTCGACGGTGTCGTGGGTCGAGCGGGAGATAGCTGGGCCGGTCAGCCGCGCACCCAGTCCGCCTGGGTCTCCGGAGACGCACTGGGCAGGGAAATGTCGGGTGTGCTCGGGGGTTAGGCGGGCTCGGCGAGGAGTGTGTCGAGCACTCCCTCGAGTTGGCCGGGCTTCACGGGACCGATGACGCGTACGGCGATGCGGCCCTGCCGGTCGAGGATCACGGTGCTCGGGAGTGACCGCGGCGGTACTCCCGGAATCGTGGCGATGATCGCACCGTCGCGATCGTCGATGCTGCGGTAGGGGCTCGACCCGAGCAGGCTGGCCGCGGCGATGGGATCGTCCATGGAGTTGAGTCCCAGGAAGGCCACGCCCTTGTCGGCGTAGGCCTCGGCTGCTGAAGCGAGCAGGGGGAGTTCCTCGATGCAGGGCGCGCACCACGATGCCCACGCGTTGACGACGACGATGTCGCCGCCCATCTCGGCCGTCGACAGCGCGGTGCCGTCTGCGGTTGCTCCGGCGATGACGATGGTCTGCTGCCGCTCCTCCGCTGGGATGACGGTGAGCCCGACCGACTCCGCGCTTGCGGCAGTGGTGGCAGAGATCGTGACGACGGGCGTTGCGGCGTACATCTGCGAGCAACCCGTGAGGAGCAGCGCGGCGATGACCCCGCCCAGCACGGCTCTCATGGGGCCACCTCCTCCTGCTCGCGACGCTCCTGGATCGCCGTCTGGCGTTCCTCGGATCGCCACCACTCCACTGCTGCCACCATCATCCACACGGAGTCGATGACCATGGTGATGGCCCACATGAGTGCTCCCGCCAACTGCTGATCGACGAGCGGGTCGGCACCGACCGCGGCTGCGGCTGCGACGTAGGACGGGTAGAGCGTGACGGGTGCGAGGAAGATAACGGCGCCGAGTGCGGTCTCGGGAATCATCATGAGTCCTAGCGACAGCAGACGAATCGCGGGCCGCGGACGGCGCGCGCACATGTCGTTGCCGATGAGCGGGTAGTAGAACAGCAGAGCCGCGAGCAGGTAGACGGGACGCTCGATGTAGGACATGGCGTCGTGGTCACCGAGCACCCACTCCATCACGGGTGTGACATGCGAGCCGATCAGCACGGTGGCGAAGAGCACCCACGTGACGATGGGATTGACGAGCACGAGTCCGACGGTGGAGCGCAGGGCCCGGATGACGGCGGATCGGGTGCGCCCGGTCGTGGCCAGGACAGTGAGCGCCACCGGGCAGGACAGGACGATGAAAGGCGCGGCAAGCATCATGACGATGAGGTGCTGGCCCATGTGCGCCCAGAAGTAGGTGTGCGCCAGGGTCTCGAATGGTCCGAGGTAGGCAAGTGCCAGCAGGGCCATCGCGAGCAGGAAGCTGAGGGTGCGCCACGCAGACCAGGTGAGGCCCCTGGTGGCAAGGACGCGCACGCCGACGAGGTAGAGGATTGTGACGAGAATGAGGTTGGCCGTCACGAAGAGATCGACCGTCCAGAGGTCGTCACCGGGATTCCACGCCACCACCCCTTCACGATAGACCGCGACCTGCGAGCGAACCGGCGCTGAATTGGCGTCCCATAAGTCGGGAATGCGTGACGGGGGACCACTGTGCCCCTACCCTGAGGCCACCAGTCTCGTCGTTGTGCCGGAAGGGAATCCGTGAAGCGCTTCCTCGTGGCGTTGGTGTCGGTGCTCATTGGCGCCGGCGTCGTCGCCGGAGTCGCCGTCTTCGCGCATGCAACGAGCGGTGAGCCGCCGCTCCTCGTCGCAGAGCCTGCGGGGACCGTAGACACTCCCGAGGGGCCGGTGAACGCCGCCAACCTCGAGCTCTACGTCTACCCCAACAACTCGGATGCGGTGCCCGGTCCGATGGAGGGGGTCAATGCCCTCTACGCGAGCCAGGGCTGGCCCTTCTACTGGCCCTCGACGACGCTGCAGGTGCCCGCCAACTCCCTCGTCACGGTGACCATCTACCAGTACGACTCGGGTGGCCGCGTCTTCAACCCATTCTGGGCGAAGGTGCATGGCACCGTCGACGGCACGATGACGGTCAATGGCAAGACGGTGACGGAGATCGACCCGACGAAGGTCGCGCACACGTTCACCGTCCACCAGTACCCGGAGAGCGGCCAGCCCTATCTCTTCCTCTCCGTTCCCCTGCCGGACCTGGGCAGCAACGAGGTCGGCAATGCCGATCCCTACGTCGATAACCCCAAGGAAGTGACCTTCACCTTCCGCACGGGGGCGCCGGGCACCTACGTCTGGAACTGCGAGTTCCCCTGCGGTGACCAGTACCAGGAGTTCGGTGGTCCGATGCAGCAGCGCGGCTGGATGTCCGGCACCCTCGAGGTCGTCTGATGGCCGACACTCTCGCGCCCGCGGAGGAGCCCGAGGCACCGACCAATCGGCCGCCGGCGATGCATCGACTGCGCGAGTGGTTGCAGCGTCGCTATGTGAGGCACATCCTCATCATCACCGTGGTCGTGGGGATCCTGCTCCTGCCGCTGTGCTGGCTCATGGTCGCTGCGATGAATCAGTCCGGTGGTCCGGCGTCATCGATCATGGCCGATATCCAGCAGACGATCGTCGTCTTCACCCTGGTGTCCATCCCCATCACCGCCTTCGTCTTCGCCGTGCTCCTCTACAGCCTCTTTGGCTGGAAGGGGAAGTCGGGAGATGCTCCCCCCAACAATGACAACCCGGCGATCAGGACGAACGCCGTGGCTGTCATCACCTGGACGGCCGCGTCCAGCATCCTGGCCGCCTTCCTGGTCGTGTGGGGGCTCATCGAGCTCGCTGACATCACCGCGGACTCCTACGGCTCGACCTCGGCGACGGGTCAGCCCAAGACCGAGGACGCCCTTGTCGTCAACGTGACGGGCCAGCAGTGGGTGTGGACCTTCGAGTACCCGCAGTACGACAAGATGACGAGCGACATCCTCTACCTCCCCAAGGACCGCGCCGTCCTCTTCAACGTCACATCCGTCGACGTGATCCACAACTTCTGGGCCGTCGAGCTCGGAGTCAAGATCGATGCCAATCCCGGAGCGATCACCCAGACGGGAGTCACGGCAAACAAGGAGGGTGTCTTCAACGTCCGGTGCGCTGAGCTGTGCGGCCTCCACCACGCCTACATGGAAACGCAGATCCGCGTGCTGCCCGAGGAGAACTTCGAGACCTTCATGCGCGAGACGGGCGGAGGGAAGACCTCATGAGTACCGCAACGGTCCACCAGGTCGAAGTCCCGCAGCCCAAGCAGCACGGCAAGCCGGGCGGCATCATGCGCCACCTCAACTTCTTCACCGGCCTCATCGGCGGTGTCGTCCTGGCTCTGATCTTCGGATATCTCATGAGCCTGCAGTTCCCCGCCGGGGCGCTGACCGCCACCTTCGCCAACGCCGCAGCAGGTCCGGTCTTCTGGGCGATGATGGTCGGCTGGGTCATCGGCTTCATGGGCGGGATGGGTGCCTTCACCGGGCCTATCCGGTGGCTCTTCGGCCGCGATCTCACGCACGCCGACGCGGAGTTCATGGCGGGCAAGGACCAGGGCAAGTTCCGCTACTGGCGGTTCACGACCGATCACAAGGTCGTGGGCATCCAGTACCTCATCGTCGCCATGATCATCCTGGGCTTCGGCGGTCTCCTCGCGATGCTCATCCGCACCGAGCTCGGCATCACGTGGATGGAAGTCTTCAACCCAGACTTCTACAACTCCCTCGTGGGCACGCACGGCATCGCCATGGTGATCGCCATGATCGTGGTTGTCTCCGGGCCTGTCGGCAACTTCGTGGTCCCGCTCATGTGCGGGGCGCGCGACATGGCGTTCCCGCGGCTGAACGCCCTGAGCATCTGGCTGCTCGTCTGCGCCGTGCCCCCGCTGATCCTCTCCCTACTCGTCGGCGGTATCCGGGATGGCTGGAGCGTCTACCAGCCCCTGAATGCGCAGGCAGGGCCCGGGATGATCGGCTACCAGACCACGATCATCGTCTTCGCCGTCTCCACGGCGCTCGCCAGTGTCAACATCATGACGACGGTGCTCACCATGCGCGCCAAGGGCATGACCTGGTCGCGGACGCCGATCCTCATCTACGGCGCGTTCGCTGCGGCCGCCATGGGTCTCTACGCCTTCCCGTTCTACATGTACTCGCAGATCCTGTCGATGACGGATCGACTCATCAACACGTCGTTCTTCAACCCCATCGAGGGCGGCAGTGTCTGGCTCTACGAGAACCTCTTCTGGCTGCTCGGCCACCCGGAGGTCTACGTCATCCTCATTCCCAGCATCGCTGTGATGATGGAGCTGATCCCCGTCTTCATGCGCAAGCCGCTCTTCAGCTACTACATGGCCATCGCCGGCATCGTCGGCGTCGTGGGGCTCAGTGGCCTGGTGTGGGCGCACCACATGTACATGACGGGCTGGGCCCCCCAGGCCAACTACCCCTTCATGCTCTCCACGGAGATGATCTCCATCCCCGTCGGTTTCCTCGTGCTCGTCGTCATCGGCACGATGTGGCGTGGCACCTTCTGGAGCAGGCTGCCGATGATGGCGGTCTTCGCGGTCATCTTCAACAAGATGATCGGCGGAGTCACCGGCGTCTACCTCTCCGACGTACCCGCCGATCAGTACTTCCACGGCAACATGTTCGTCACCGCGCACTTCCACTACATGCTCATGGGCGCCGGCCTCTTCGGTGCCATGGGCGCGGTGGCCTACTACTTCCCGAAGATGACCGGACGCTTCCTCGATGAACGCACGGGGTCGATCGGCTTCTGGACCGCCTTCGCCGGGTTCCAGATCACCTTCATGTCGATGTTCGTCGCCGGGTTGCAGGGCCAGCCGCGCCGGGTGCTGCAGTTCGACAACATGTTCAACATCTCCAACTGGATCTCCACGATCGGCGCCTACATCATCGGCATCGGCATGCTCATCTTCCTCGCGGCGATCATCTCGTCGTGGCGCAGCGGCCAGGTCGCCTCGTCCAACCCGTGGCATGCGCAGACCCTCGACTGGCAGACGCAGACCCCGGTGCCCCTGGAGAACTTCCCCGTCCTGCCCGTCGTGACCAAGCTGCCCTACGACTACGGCGTACCCGATCCCCTTGATCCGAAGACACTGGAGAAGCAGTACGACGAGAAGGTGGGGGCCCCGTCATGAGTGCGCCCATGCTGTCTCCCACGACCGGGGAGCCGGTCGCCGTCGTCGCCCGGCGCAATCGCCTCGGCCTCATCTTCCTCGTCGTCGCCGACTTCACGGGCACGATGGCGCTCATCATCAGCTACTGCTACCTGTGGTCGCTCAACGTCAACAATGGTTGGGCTCCCAATCAGCAGACCTTCGGCAACAACGACCTGCTCAAGAGCCGTTCCCC
>JBEGMG010000421.1:0-7696 GCA_041183165.1 Actinomycetota bacterium
TCGGGGCCGCACTGGCCGCGCAGGGGATGGACGATGAAGCCGACGCGACCCTCCGGGCGGCATTCGATGGATTCCGTGCGCTCGACGACCATCGTGCGGCAGTCGCAGCGGCACCGGGCCTCGCCTGGCGCCTGGCCGAGCGCGACCGTGCGCGTCAGGCCATCGAGGTGCTCGACGAGGCGCTCCTCTCCGCGCGCACCCTCGGTGACGTCGCGGGCGAGGCGGACCTGCTCGCCACGCGCGGCACGGCGTACGACCTCCTCGGCGAAGCCGGGGCCGCCACCGATTCCTTTGCGGCCGCGGTCCGCATGGCAGAGAGCCTGCCCGATCCGGTGCGCGCCGCCGATGCACGTCACGGCGAGGCCATCGTGCGCTTGCGCAGTGGCGATCCCCATGAGTCCGTGGAGGCACTGTCACTCCTCGATTCAGCCGGGGTCGCCTACGCCGAAGCCGGGCTTGCCGAGCGCGCTGCGGAATGCGCCCACGAAGCGGCAGCACTGCTGGGCCGACTCGGCTCCTACGACGCCTCCCGGCAGCGCTACGTCGCGGCGCGCGACGCCTACCTCGCCATCCCTGAGGTGTTGCGCGCCGATGATCCGGACGCCATCCCCGACTGCGACTTCAACCTGCGTGTCCTGGACCTGATCGACCGTGGCGCGGCGCCACCACCGGAGGCTTTCGGCAGTGGCGGCCACCAGATGCGTCACGCTCGGGCAGGGGCTGCGTCATGAATAACGGCACTCCCCGCGCTGCTGCAGCGGCGCTCCTCGATGGTGGTCTCGTCGTGCTGCCGACCGAGACCGTCTACGGCCTGGCCGGTCGCGCGGACGACCCCGCTGCAGTCGCGCGCATCTACGCGGTGAAGGGCCGTCCCTCGCAGCATCCGGTGATCGTGCATGTCTCCGATCCCCGTCTCGACCCGACGGCAGCAGGGTCGTGGATCAGCGAGGCCCCCGCCTACGCTCGCCAACTGGCTGAGGCATTCTGGCCGGGCCCGCTCACGCTGGTGCTCCCCCGTTCGGCACGTGCCACCGACGATGTGACCGGGGGACAGGACACCGTGGCGCTGCGCGTGCCCGCGCATCCACTCGCACTCGAGGTCCTGCGCACCATGGACGACATCGATCCCGCGAATGCACCGCACGGAGTGGCCGCACCCAGTGCCAACCGCTTCGGCCACGTGAGCCCGACCGTGCTCGCGCACGCACTCGCCGACCTGGGAGAGCTGCTCACCGATTCCGATGTCGCGCTCGATGGTGGCGCGTGCACCGTCGGTGTGGAATCGACCATCGTCGACTGCACGGGAGAGCAACCGCGGGTGCTGCGCCCCGGCGGGATCGGTGCCGCAGCGATCGAGCGCATCACCGGTCTCAGGATTCTCGATTCCGCCGCGTCGGGGATCCGCGTCCCCGGTGCGCTCCCGTCCCACTACGCCCCCGGTGCGACCTTGGTACTGGCACCGGATGGGGAAGCACTCGCCGCGTACGTCGACGCCGCCGCGGAGAGCGGAGTGGATGTCCGCCGGATCGGCGTCATCGCCATGTCCGCGGTGCCCGTGCCCGAGGGCACGGCTCGACTGCTGGCGCCGGATTCCATGGATGCCTACGCACGCGGCCTCTACGACGCCCTGCGCCAAGCGGACGACACGGGTATCGCCTTCATCATCGCGGTGCCCCCGGTTCCCGATGCCGAAGGGGTCAGCGCAGCAATTGCTGACCGCCTGCGTCGCGCATCTGCACCGCGCTGAGGACTAGGATCTCGCCAGGACGTGAAGGGAGTTCCTCATGCGCACGCATATCGCCCGCGGCAGCCGAATCCTCGCCGCAACCGCCGCACTCGCCCTCGCCATCGGCCTCGCTCCCGCGGGTGTGGCCCAGGCCAAGGAGAAGGACTGCGGCTGGAGCGGCAACGTCGTTCCGCTGATGGAGAAGGCCGACCGCAAGGTGCGGTCCCCGCAGGTCACGGAGCGGATCCAGGAGCGATTCGGCGCGGATGCGACCGTCAAGTCCTATACGCGCATGGAGGTCGATCTCCTCGCCGCAGCAGGCGCCACCACCAAGCCCACCGACGCGGCCACGCTCACCAACAATCGCGTCGCCTACAACCTTCAGGTCGTCGATGGAGGCTCGGAGTTCACGGCGAGCGCACAGGTGCGCTTCGATGGTCTGTGCTACCGCACGACGGTCGTGGTGGAGTCGGCCTGGGTCGGCAGCACCGGCACCGACAAACCGCTCAAGGTGGGGGCAAACAAGGCACTGAAGTTGGCGCAGGAGTACCGCAAGAAGCACTCCGCCGACTATCCCCTCGATGAGCCCATGGTGATGATGAACCTCATGCAGGCCACGACCGCACCGCCGGACTTCGGCAAGTTGCGCTGGTACGTCAACTACGACAACGGCATGGGCGGGCTCAGCATCATTGCCGTCTACATGGACGGCACCGTCAAGGCGATCTAGCCCGCCCTGCTCGCAGCAGGACGACGCGATTTGGCCCAGCGGAACACCGCGTAGAGGACTGCGCCGAAGGCGACGCCGGCGGGGTAGGCGCCATCGCCGCCGTCCAGGATCGCCCGGGATATCCAGCCCAGCCACCCCAGGGCGATGGGGTAGTCCGCCGCGAGCTGGTTGCCCAGCGGTGTCGCGGTGAAGGGCAGGAGCAGCACGAAGCCGAGCACGAAGGCGGCTCCCGCGCGACGCGCGGCACTGGCGGGGATACGCCACGGCTTCGGTTCATGGCGTCGAACGATGAGCTCCACGAGCACGACACCGAACCACGGTGCCGTGTAGTAGCCCGCGAAGAGCACGATGTCCGACGTCAACTGACCGAGTTGGGTATTGCGACTGACCAGGGCAAGGCTCACGCCTGCCACGCATGCAAGCAGCGAGCATGCGACGCGCGGCAGCCGCAAGCCCATCTGGCGCAGGCTCAAGCCTGCGCTGAAATCGTTGAACGCGTTGGCTGTCGCCAGCGACGTGCCCAGGGCGACGAGAGCCACTGTCGCCGCAATGCCGCCGCCGAGGATCTGATCGATGCGGGTCATCGGACTGTTGAGTGCGGCATCATCCGAGACCCACGCTCCGATGCCACCGAGCACGAGCAGCGGGATGGTCATGCCGACGAATACCCATCCGAAGACGCTGCGCGGTGACGTGTGCTCGGGCAGCACCCGGGAGAGGTCGCACGCCTGCACCGTCCAGGAGATGGACATGCTCAGGCCCAGGCCGATGGCAAGGAGGAACGGCCCCATCGGGACGCCTGTCTCACCCGGCGGCGCGGGCGCGGGCGGGATATCGACCGAAGCGACGATGAGCCAGATGCTGATCACGAGCATCACCGCGCTGATCACCGTCCCCAGCGCGCGCATGAGGCGAACGCCGAACACCACGACGGTGACCTCGATCGCCACGACCGCACCGAGCGCGAGGAAGAAGGGTACGCCGAGCGATGTGGCGAGAGCGTCGACGCCGAAGAGATCGTTGAGTGCGTTGTAGGCGATGAGGCTCGCGATGAGGAAGACCTGCGGGACGACGTTCATCGCTCCGAAGGCAAGGCGACCGATCGACATCTGGGCCATGCCCGTGCGCGGACCCCAGATGGAGATGAAGGCCACCGACACGGTCCCGAGCACCACGCCAATCGCCAGCCCCGCGAAGCCAACCGCGAAGCCAGGACCGGCCGAGCCGCCGGCCGCCACCATCCCCGTGATGATCGTTCCCGGTGCGAGGAGCACGCCGGCCCAGGCGGCAGCCAGACTGCGCGGGGATCCGCTCCGATTGGACTCGGTCAGCCGCTCCTCTTCGCCGAGGGGCTCGTCGGCGTCGGCATCGACGGCAATGGCTCCTTCGTCGGGCACGACCAGAGGCTAGAGCCCGACAGGGGTGCTGTCAGTCGTATCCGAGTTCGTGCAGGCGGTCGTCGTCGATGCCGAAGTGGTGGGCGATCTCGTGTACGACGGTGATCGTCACTTCCTCCACGACATCCTCGTAGGTATCGCAGATGCGCAGCGTCGGGTTGCGGTAGATCGTGATGCGATCCGGGAGGGCGCCGGCGTAGGTCGCATCGCGTTCGGTGAGCGCGATGCCCTCGTAGAGACCGAGGAGGTCAGGATCATCGGGCGGGCCTTCGGCCTCGATGACGAAGACGACGTTGTCCACCAGTCGAGCCAGCTCCGCCGGCACTTCCTCCAGAGCCTGGGCGACAAGCTCCTCGAACTCCGCGGGCGAGACCTCGATCACGCCACCATCCTCCCCTGGTCGCCCATGACGGGGACTAGCGGGCAAACGCCGCGGCCAGGGCGCTGGAGGCTTCGGAGACACAGCCGGCATCCGACGGGGGACGGGAGCGTGCGGCAGAGCCGCCGGAGAAGCCCACGAGTGCGGGGAATCCGAGCACATCGGTGAGCGAGTAGAACTCGGTCCATCTCAGCGACGCGGGCGTACCCGCAGGGGCACCTTGCGCACCCCCGCCGACGATGCCATAGACCTGATAGTCGCCCCACCAGTGCTCGTCGTAACGCAGCACGACCTTCTCGAGGTTGCCGGTCGTGATCCGGCGCAGCGCGGCACGCACGCTGCCGGTCATGTCAGGGAGCTTGGGCCGACCGGCACGCACGAGCGCGAGGGGGACAGCGACGACGGCGATATCGGCGATCACTCGCGCACCTGATTGCAGCGTCACTTCGGCGCGCGACCCGCGCGTGCTGACGGACTCAACCGCCGTAGACAGGCGCACGTCGCTGCCAGCCAGGAGATCATCGACGATCGTCACGTAGCCGCCAGCCACCATCGCGTCTCCCCCGCGATAGTCGGCACCTTCCTCGGTGGCGCGCACGCCGAGTCGTCGCGGATCGAGGCCGTATTCCTCGGTGATCTCCACCGCCTCAGCCCAGCGGTCGAGCCGGCTGGCCGACCACCCCTGAGACGCCAGCCATGCCCCGACCGAGGTGTCCACGGGCGGCCAGGCACGTTCGAGCCGGCCGATGAGTCCCTCGAGGGTGCTGGCACGCGACTCAGCTGCAGTGGATCGGCGCCCGGTGACCGTGTCGCGGGCGATGGCATCGTCGTAGTTGGTCGGCACCAATGCGAGCCCGGACTCCTGCGCCAACGGCACCAGGGGATTGCCGCGAAGAGCATGGATCCAGGCGGCACCCAGCTCGACGGGTGCACCCCATGCCTCGTCACTGTGGATTCGCCCGCCGACGCGATCGCGTGCCTCGAGCACCGTCACGTCGACACCGGCGGCGCGCAGGTCGCTTGCGGCCGATGCACCGGCCATGCCGGCGCCGATGACGATCGCGGTCCGTGCGTTCGCTCGACCGAGCAGGCGTCTTGCCGCGTGGCGCCCGGAGAGATAGGCACCGGTCGTCGTGGCAGGGAAGTCCGTGCTCGCATACTCCCCCGCGAGCGCGATGCGCCCGCCGATGATGGCGTCGGCGAGGGTACGTCGCACCGAGGGCGAGGTGCCGACCGGCAGCGCGGAGTAGGAGCCCCGCGACCACGGATCGGTGTCCCAGCGCGTGACCAGCGAAGCGGTAGGGGCGGGGATCGACCGGCGTGCCGACGCGGTCGCGGGGTCGAAGCGCAGCATGAGTGGTGCAGCCGCGAGCCCGAGACCGGCCGCGAGGAAGCGCCGGCGATCCATCCCTCCAGCCTGCCACGGGGCGAGGTGCGGTTGCCGGCTAAGGAGCGGGAAAGGCGAGCGTGGTCGGGCCGAGGGCACCGGTGACGCGCAGGGTCGCCATGGCGCCGGAGTCGTCGGCATTCCACGATCCCGAGACCGTGCGCACGCCGCTGGCCCCCGACACACGCAGATCGACCGAGACATTGCCGGTGGTGCGCTCCCAGGTGAAGGAACCGCTCACCGGCAGGTCACGCACGAGCGTGACGCCCCGGAGAGTGAATCGCACGCGCGTATCACCCGTGTAGCGCCACTCGCCCCCGCGCAGGCCGTAGCCGGTATCGGAGTAGCCCTGCCACCAGCGGTCGATGAGATCGGCAACGGTGTTGGCGGCCGCCACCGTGACGCGCGTGACGGAGTCATCGGGGATACCGGAGGGCAGTTGCACGCGCGCAAGCTCCCTCGGGTAGGTGCCGACGGCGCGGATGATCGGGGCGGTGGCCGCGCACTCCTCCAGCGATGCGGGGATGTCGAGTCCGCCGGTGCGGATGACGTGGCGCACGAGACGGGGGCCGCAGCTGTCCGGTCGCGCACCGCCCACGACATGCAGGCCGTTGGCCACCACGATGTGGCGCGAGCGCGGGAATCGCTCGGCCACCATGTCGCCCTCGGCCGCCGTCGTGATGGTGTCGAGTTCGCCGGAGAGCACCAGGGTGGGCACCGCGGGATACGCGCCGTCGAGCGGCTTCGGCGGTCCGAAGCTCGCGCCCCCGGGGGGATTCGGCCATTCCAGGCACATGCCGAACGACGTCCAGCCCGAACGCTTGTATTCGCTGATAGTGAAGGGCGCGTAGAGGCCGGGGTTGGTGCGCTCCTTGCGCGCGAAGGCATCGCGGTACTCCTCCTTGCGCGCATCCTCGGAGCGCCGCAGGTCGAACAGCTGCGGGTAGTCGTGGCACGAGACGGCTGCTTCCGCACCCGGGCTGTACTCCCGCGGGTTGCTCGAGGTGTCGCCGGTCCACCAGAACTCGGCGAAGAGGCGGCCGAGCGGTCGGGCGTCGCCCGCGAGCGCAGCGCGCACCGCGGCGGTGAACTCACGGTAGGTCGGCGAGAGATAGGTCGCGTTGTAGGCGACGGCGGTCACCGCCTCGGGGTCGAGGACGACGTTGTGCCAGCGACCGTCGCCACCGGGGGCGCGCACGCTGATCGGCTTGGCCCGCAGTCGATCGAGGAGCGCCTCCAGGAGCGGGATCGGGAGGCCGTCGGCTTCGGCGCACAGCTCGCTGCGCGCGCAGACCGCGGTGAAGGCACGGCGCAGGGCCGGACCCTGGGTGGGGTACCACGCGGATTCGCCGTAAGTGGGGTAGGCACCGTCGAGGATGAGGGTGCGCAGACGGTCGCCGTGGCGGCCAGCGAAGGCCTGACCAAAAAACGTGCCGTAGGAGTCGCCGTACATGTCGATCGTGTCGATCTGCAGTGCATCGAGCACCGCGGCGAGGTCATCGGCGGAGGCTTCAGAGCCATAGAGGTACGCGCGGTCACCGAGCGAGCGGCCGCACACACCCACGGCACGAATGAACGACATGGTGCCGTTGTCGAGCTGCGGGCAAGCGATGACAGCCGTGCGTCCCATGCCGCGTTGGTCGACCAGCAGCATGTCGTGATCGGTCATCAGATCGGCGTACATCTCAGCGAACCACTCACCCGACCCCGTCGTGCTGTATCCGGGACCGCCCTCATGCGGCACGAGCGTGCCGATCGATGTGCCCGATGATGCGGGGATCCAGGCGAAGCCGACCTTCAGGGTGCCGGGCACGCGGCCTGCGGCGTCCCATGGGCGGTCAATGGCGCCGCACCATGCACCGCGCATCACTGCGCAGCGGTGCAGTTCGACGGTCCCCACGCGCAACGTAGCCGGCGCGGGGTCGACCACGGGGGCAGCGCTAGCGGGCGCCCCGAAGCCCAGCACTCCCGCAGCCACGGCTGCCGCGAGAACCCACGTGGATCTAGGCACACCTCATGATGATCGGTCATTCCGCACGAGTCCACTGCCCACGGTCCTTGACGTGCACCAGTAGCA
>JBEGMG010000422.1:0-7183 GCA_041183165.1 Actinomycetota bacterium
GCGTCGTCTACACGACCTTCCACTTCCCCGGCAGCGGCGCCAACGTCATCACCACCGAGTACTCCGATTGGGCCACCAACTGCCCGGAGTACAAGGTGACCGCTGTCGAGGTCACGCCCACATTGAGGGGCCCCGAGGCGACCGTCGTCGCTGCGGGCGCGGAATCGATTCACGCCTAGCCGTGCGCATCGAAACCCTCACCCGGATGTCCGGGCAGATCGCGGACAATTGCTCTGGCCTCACGGACGAGCAGGCGGTCAACCGCATCACCGACCACCTACGCGCCTTCTGGACGCCGGCCATGATCACCGAGCTCGCCGAGTACGACGGTGAGCATGCGGGCGAGTTGGATCCCCGTGTGAGCACGGCATTGAGTCAACTCGTCGTCTGAATTTCCCCTGAAAGTTGCCCGGGACAGGGCGCCATGCCCTTGGATGAGGGTTCACCCCAGAGGAAGGAATCGCCATGGCTAACGACGACATCGAGGTTGGCGAGTCCGTCGAGATCACCGAGCTCGTGGATGACGACGGCAATGTGATCGGCACGGTCGTGGACGACGTCATGGTCGTGACCAGCGAGGACGGCTCCATCGTCGAGGAGACCATCGACGTCTTCGATGCTGATGGCAACCTCGTCGCTGAGGAGGACGTCGTGGACGTCTACGACGCCGATGGGAATCTTGTCGCCGAGGCCGGCGAGATCATCATCGAGGGCTAGGCATCACCGGATGGAGACGTAGTACTTCACGATCGTCTCCTCCACGTCCCAGCGGCCGTACCAGCCGCGCGGGAAGATGGCGGTGCTTCCCTCGGAGATCTCCGTCACCGTGCCGTCGGCATCGGTGACGCGGGCGCGCCCGGCGAGGATGATTACGGACTCCTCGTCCGGGCGGTCCTCCACCGTCCAGCCGCCGGGTGTGCACTGCCACAGACCGGTCTCGACGTTCTGCCACGTCTTCAGGATGCGCCCGCTCGTCATGGGCTCGCCCGAGTCGGCACCGGGCTTCAGACCCCAGTCCTCGAGTTCGCCGTACAGGGACTTCCAGGTAGAGGCAACGACGGCGGGGTGTGACATGGATCCTCCTGAGGGTGAGGATCGGAGTCTAGTCAGCGTCCGAGGGCGACGGCGTCCAACCGGCTGGCAAGATAGGGCGGCACGCCTCCGTAGCTCAGTGGTAGAGCAACCGCCTTGTAAGCGGTAGGTCGTCAGTTCAATCCTGACCGGGGGCTCTCAGAACTACTCCAGCGTGCAGGGCCAGGTGACGGTCGTGCGGGGCTCGGGGACCTCGGGGCCGTCCAGGTAGGTCTCCCAAGGCGCTCCCGTCGGGCGATGGCCGGAGGTGGCGAACCACTCCTCGATGGCGGCGTACGCCGCGGCGACTCCCTCGTACGGCCCGACATGCGTCGTCAGCGCGGCCGTGCCACCGGGCAGCGTGATGGTGCGCACGTCGCCGTCCAGATCCAGATCGGCCGGGCAGGGGAAGCCCGCCTCGACGTGGAACCCACCCTCGACCATGTCGTAGCGAGCGAATGGCTTGCCGTCGACGGCGACCGCGGCATGGGCCAGGGCGGCGAGCACCCGATCGAAGGCCTGGCCCAGGAACGGGCCCACCTCGCCCATCGAGCAGGTGCCGGTCAGCACGGCAGCGTGCTGGGGGTCGATCTCGACGGTGTGGATGTCGTAGGTCATATCTCCAGACTACGCCGCGACGCGGGAGCGCTGACCAGGGCGTGCGATGGCCAGCGACAGTGCAGCTGCGACGAAGGCGAGGATTCCCGCAAGCCACCAGGCGGTGGCATAGTCCCCCGCGTTCACGCGGATCCAGCCGGAGACGGCAGCGGCGAAGGCGGCTCCGACCATGTGGGCGGCGAAGACCCAGCCGAAGACCACTGCACCCCGGTCGACGCCGTAGATCTCCCTGCACAGGGTCACCGTGGGCGGCACGGTGGCCACCCAGTCCAGCCCGAAGAGCACCATGACGAGCAGGATCGGGGGCTCGATCTGCGGGCCGAGCAGGATCGGCAGTGCGATGAGCGCGACACCGCGAAGGCCGTAGTAGATCCCGAGTAGGACCCGCGGATCGAAACGGTCGGTGAGCCAGCCCGAGCCCACCGTCCCCACGATGTCGAAGACCCCCACGATGACCAGCAGGCTCGCCGCAGTGGTCGCCGTCACCCCGTGGTCGTGCATGGCGGGGACGAAGTGGCTGCTCACGATTCCGTTGGTCGTCCACCCGCAGATGGCGAAGCTGATGGCGAGCAGCCAGAAGGCCCGCGTGCGTGCGGCGTCGCGCAGGACGGCGAGGGCGCCCGCGGCGGCCCTCCACCCGCTGTGCGTCGTATTGGACTCCGGCTCCGGCATCGTCTCGGCGCCGTAGGGAGCGAGGCCGATATCGGAGGGGCGATCCCGCATGACGATCGCGACGATGGGGATGAGCGCCGCGCTCAGCATCGCGACGAGGAGTGACGCGGACCGCCAGCCCTGATGCTCGATCAAGCGGGCGAGGATCGGCAGGAAGACGAGTTGGCCGGTGGCCCAGGCGGCCCCGAAGATCCCGACGACGAGTCCCCGTCGCTTCGTGAACCACCTGTTGGCGACGAGTGCACCGAAGACCAGGGCGGTGGAGCCCGTGCCGAGGCCGACGAGCACTCCCCAGAGGAGGACGAGCTGCCAGGACGCCGTCATCACCGCGGTGAGCCCGGTGCCAAGGGACAGCAGGGCGAGCGCCCCGATGGCGATGCGGCGTACGCCGAACCGCTCCATGAGCGCGGCCGCGAAGGGAGCGGTGACGCCGTAGATCACGAGGTTGACCGAGATCGCCAGCGATGTGATCGTGCGTGACCAGCCGAGGTCCTCCTCGATCGGCACGATCATCACGCCCTGCGACGAGCGGAACGCCGCGGACGCGATGAGCACCAGGAAGGTGACCAGGGCCACCCACCACGCGCGGTGGATCCTCAGAAGAGCCCCACCACGGCACCGTCGACCAGGTTGATCTTCTCCGCTGAGGGCACCTTGGGAAGCCCGGGCATCGTCATGATGTCGCCGCAGATGACGACGACGAACTCCGCGCCCGCGGACAGGCGCACCTCGCGGACGTCGAGGACGTGGCCGGTGGGTGCCCCGCGCAGTGCGGCATCGGTGGAGAAGGAGTACTGCGTCTTGGCGATGCACACCGGCAGGTGGCCGTAGCCCATGTCCTGGAGCTCCTTGAGCTGCGTGCGCACCTTGGAGCTGGCGGTCACCTCGTCGGCGCGGTAGACGCGCGTGGCGATGGCCTGGATCTTCTCCCACAGGGTGGCCTCGTCGGGGTAGACGAAGGTGACCTCGCTGGGCTGCTCGCACAGCGCCACGACGGCGCGGGCGAGATCCTCGGTGCCCGCGCCGCCGTCGGCCCAGTGTGTCGCGAGGACGATCTCGGCACCCGCGTCGCTCACCAGTTGACGCAGCAGGTCGACCTCGGCCTGCGTGTCGGACGTGAAGTTGTTGATCGACACGATGACCGGAACGCCGTAGACATCGCGCACGTTCTCGATGTGGCGGCGGAGGTTGACGATGCCCTTCTCGAGCGCCCCGAGGTCCTCGTCGGTGATGGTCTTGAGGTCGGCGCCCCCGTGGTACTTCAGTGCGCGGATGGTGGCGACGATCACGGCGGCCGAAGGACGCAGGCCCGACTTGCGGCACTTGATGTCGATGAACTTCTCGGCACCGAGGTCGGCGCCGAAGCCCGCCTCGGTGACGACGTAGTCGGCCAGCTTGAGGGCGCCCTTGGTCGCGATGACTGTGTTGCAGCCGTGCGCGATGTTGGCGAAGGGTCCGCCGTGTACGAAGGCGGGCGTGTGCTCGAGCGTCTGGACGAGGTTGGGCTGGAAGGCGTCCTTGAGGAGCACGGTCATGGCGCCGTCGGCGTTGAGATCGCGGGCACGGATCGGCTCCTTGTCGCGGGTGTAGCCCACGATGATGTTGCCCAGGCGCTGCTGCAGGTCCTCGAGCGAGGTCGCGAGGCAGAAGATCGCCATGACCTCCGAGGCGACCACGATGTCGAAGCCGTCCTCGCGCGGGTAGCCGTTGGCGGGGCCGCCGAGGCTCACGACGATGTCGCGCAGCGCGCGGTCATTCATGTCCATGACGCGCTTCCACGTGATGCGGCGCACGTCGATGCCCAGCGCATTGCCGTGGTGGATGTGGTTGTCGATGAGCGCGGCCAGGAGGTTGTTGGCCAGGCCGATCGCGCTGAAGTCGCCGGTGAAGTGCAGGTTGATGTCCTCCATGGGCACCACCTGGGCGTAGCCGCCACCGGCCGCGCCGCCCTTCATGCCAAAGACCGGCCCGAGCGAGGGCTCGCGCAGGCAGATCATCGCGTCCTTGCCGATGCGCCGAAGCCCGTCGCCGAGTCCGACCGTCGTCGTGGTCTTGCCCTCGCCTGCCGGCGTGGGGCTGATGGCCGTCACGAGGATGAGGTGCGAGCCGGGGCGCTCCGGCAGCGAGTCGAGCCAGGCGTTGGAGACCTTCGCCTTGTAGTGGCCGTAGGGCTCCAGGGCCTCCTGTGGGATGCCGAGGGAGGCTGCCACCTCGGAGATGGGATCCATCTCGGTGGCCTGGGCGATCTCGATGTCGCTGGGCATTGCTATCCCTTCGCTGCGCGTACGGCTTCGACGAGTGCGGGCATGACGGTCGCGGCATCGCCGATGACGGCGTAGTCGGCGAACGACATGATCGTCGCGTCGGGGTCGGTGTTGATGGCGATCATGGTCTTGGCGTTCTTGCACCCGGCGATGTGCTGGGTCGCGCCGCTGATACCCACGGCGATGTAGAGGTCCGGTGCGACCTTGGTGCCGGTCTGGCCGACCTGCTCGGCGTGCGGGCGCCAGCCGGCCGAGGTCACGACGCGCGAGCATCCGACGGCACCGCCGAGCAGTGCGGCGAGCTCCTCGAGGGGGCCGAAGCCGCCCTCGCCTACGCCGCGACCACCGGAGACGACGACCTTGGCCTCGGCGAGGCTCACGCCACCGCCGCCACCGCCCACGCGATCGACGACGCGTACGGCGAGGTCGGCATCGGTGAGCTCGGGCGCGAACTCCACTACCGCGGCGGGGCCGGAGCCCGTGACCGGCTCCGCGGCGAAGGCATGCAGGGCGGTCGAGGCGATGAGCATCGGCGCGTGGACGCGGGCGTCCTCGAGCACATTGCCGGCCCAGCGATTGCGCGTCACCGTCGAGACGCCGTCGCCGAGTGCGATGGCGGTGCAGTCGGCGGCGAAGGGCTCGTCGAGGATGGCGGATGCGTGGGCGAGGACCTCATTGCCGCGCGGCGAGCCGACGGCCATCACTGCGGCGGGGGAGAGCTGGCGCGCCATCTGCGCGACGGCCCGACCCGATGCCATGGGCGTGTAGTCGCCGATGCGCGGGTCGACGGCGACATGGGTCGTGGTGACACCGAACTCGCCGAGGCGCGCGGCCGCGGTGACGGCGTCGGCCCCCACCATGACGGCCTGCACATCGGCATCGAGCCCGCGCGCTGCCGCGACAGCCTGGAGCGAGAACTCATCCAGGACTCCGCGATCGTGATCGACGTAGACGAGGATCATGTGAGCACTCCGATCTCCTTGAGGACTTCGACAATCTGGGGAGCTGCCTCGGCACCGCTGCCGAGGACCTTGGCGCTGCTGGTCTCCTGCGGGGGCAGGGCCAGCTTGACCTTCTCCATGCGCGCCGGACGCGACTCGGGCGTGACCGAGTCGAGTGGCTTCTTGCGCGCCTTGATGCGGCCGGGCACCGAGGGGTAGCGGGGGATGTTGACGCCGTCCTTGACCGCGATCACCGCGGGCAGGGTGACCTCGTAGACCTCGCGCTCGGAGCCGACGACGCGCTCGCACCGCGCGACACCGCCCTCGACGCTCAGGCCCTTGACGTTGGTGACGATCGGCCAGCCGAGGGCGTGCGCGATGCGTACGCCGACCTGGTAGCCCGACGCATCCGCCGACTCGGTGCCCACGATGACCGCGTCGAAGCTGGTCTCGTCAGCCGTGATCGCAGCGGCGAGAGCGGCGGCGGTGGCCTGGCCATCCCAGTCCGCGCCGTCGGTCTCGAGCAAGACGCCACGGTCGACGCCCACTGCCATGACCTCGCGGATCTGCTCCGCGGAGTCAGCGGTGCCGAGGGAGAACGCGATCACCGACCCGTCGCCGTCGGCGAGCTGGACGGCGGCCTCGACCGCGCACTCCTCGTGCGGGCTGAGGGTCCAGCCCATGGCGCTGCCGCTGGTGTCGATCGCGGTCTCATCGGCGGTGAGGGTCCACTTGCCGGGCGAGAGTGGGATCCGCTTGATGCAGACGGCGATGTTCACGACATGATCCGATCGTTGTTCGGGTCGAAGAGGGCGCCGGAGCCCTCGACGGTCACGGGGTACTGGTCACCGAGGTACTCGACCACCAGGTGCGTGCCGGGGGAGGAGTACTCCGGGGGCAGGTACGTCATGAGGACGTGCTTGCCGATCGACGGGGCCGAGCCCGCCGAGGTGACGTACGAGCGGCGACCGTGCGCATCGGTGATCGGCTGGCCGTCCTTGGTGAGGATCGGCTCGCCACCGAGCATGTAACGCTTCTCACCGGTGGACGACGTGTGGTCGTCGACGGTGAGCAGGCACATGGTGGCCGCGGGTGCCGACTCGCGGTGGCGCAGGTGCGCCTCCTTGCCGACGAAGTCCGCGTCCTTGATCTTCTTCGGGCTCATGCCGGCCTCGACGACGGTGAAGTCGCCCTCGAGCTCGGGACCGTACGCGCGGTAGCCCTTCTCGAGGCGGCCGGTGGTGCCGTAGACGCCGATGCCCACGGGGATGAGGCCGTGATCCTGGCCGGCGGCCCAGACCGCGTCCCACACGGCGAGACCGTCGGCCATGGACACGTAGAGCTCCCAGCCGAGATCGCCGACATAGGAGATGCGCGAGGCGAGGACGGTCTTGCCCGCGATCGTGATCTCGCGGCAGGTGCCGAAGCCGAAGCCCTCGTTGCTCACGTCGGCATCGGTGACGGCCGAGAGGATCGCGCGGGCGTTCGGGCCCCACAGGCCGATGGTGGAGATGTCATCGGTGAGGTTGGTGAACGTCGCGCCCTCAGCGGCGTGGTCCTTGAACCACTTGAAGTCGCTCATGCCGTGCGCGCCGCCGGTGACCACGCGGAAGTGGT